>JAYTXX010000158.1:0-11794 GCA_043742725.1 Bacteroidota bacterium
AAATCGGAAATACCAATTATTGGTTCATCAAGAGCAGCGGGTTCTTATGTTCCCGATTGTTTGGATACCAATTGTTTTAATTATGGAATTGAAAAAACAGAGCATACATTGATAGAAATATTCTTGAAAAATGAATATGCAAAAAACAAAAAAACGCCAATCATCATCAATTTTGATTATGAGACTTGGTCTGATTGGCTTGGCGATTTATCAAATTATATTCCCAACCTTGCTGATGAACAAATTCAGAGTATTTTTAGCGATTATAATCATTGGTATTATCATGTAAAAGGCATTCGATATTATGGCTATTATCAATACTATTGGAAAAATTATTTGGGAGGAAAATCGAAAAAAAATTTCATTAATAAAGGTGGTTTTTTTCTTGCCGAAAAAACTCCAAAATCACATTTAGATGAAGAAATAAAACAACGAAAAAAAACTCCAGTTGAATATTATTATAGTTCAAAAAAAGAAAATTATTTTTTAAACTTACTATCGTTAAATAAAGGAAGAAAAATATTTTTGGTTGTAGCACCCTACCATCATTCGTTTATGGAAACACTTAAAGGAAAGGAATTGGCAGATAATTTTTTTGAAAAAGTAAAACAAGTTCCCAATGTGTACTTTTTTGATTATAGCAATACCAATTATCCCGATACTTATTTTAAAAACACTACACATTTGAATTATATTGGGGCAAAAGAATTTTCAAGTGAATTAAAGAAAAAATTTCACGATATTGCTCCTGAATACTTTAATTAATTTTACTTCCAAATTGTTTTTTAATTGAATAAACTTCAAATCATATTTTGTACAGACGGAATTTTTCCAAATCAAGTTGGAGGAATGCAAAAACATTCTCGTCTGTTAATAGAAAATTTAGCAAAAACACAAAAAATTGATATTGTTGTAATTCATCCTCATCAAGAAAATGTATTTGATATTGAATTAAAAATCATTGAAGAAAGAATAGAACCAATAAATAATAAAAAAAATTATTTGTTAGAGTGTTATCAATATTCCAAAAGAGTTTTTCAAATTATTCAAAAATATCCCAATCATATTGTTTATTCTCAAGGTTTATCGGTTTGGTACAAAATTGCAAAAATAAAATCTTCTGTAATTGTTAATCCACACGGTTTGGAGCCATTTCAAAGTTTAACTGTTAAAGAAAAAATTATTGCAATTCCTTTTAAAATTATTTTTAACTATATTTTCAAAAATGCTGACAGGGTAGTTTCTTTAGGAGGAAAATTAACAACTATTTTAAATAACAACATTAAAAATGGAAAAACAAAAATTGTTGAATTGCCCAATGCTGTAGAACTTCCCAAAAATAAAGTACAACGAAATTTCAGTAATGAAAAATTAAAAATTTTATTCATTGCTCGCTTCGCTCATAACAAAGGAATTCATATACTGTTAGAAACAGTTAAAGAGTTAAATGAAAGTGGATTTGAAAATAAATTTGAATTTAATTTGGGTGGCAAAGGACCATTGTTTGATTATTATTCAAAAAATATTAATTACAAAAATGTTAATTATTTAGGCTTTGTTTCCGATGAACAATTGGTGGATTTATATCGGAACAATGATTTGTTTGCATTTCCAACATTGTTTGAAGGTATGCCAACCGTTGTGCTTGAAGCGATGAGTTTTGCTATGCCAATAATAGTTTCCGATGTTGGAGCTACTGCCGAATTGGTTGATGAAGGAAATGGATTTTTGATTAAAAAAAATAGTGTTCAAGAATTAAAAAATGCTATTCTAAAATTTTATAAATTACCAATAACCGAAAAACAAAAGCTTTCTGAAAAGTCTTATAATTACGTACAGCAAAAATTTACATGGAATATTGTTGCTGAAAAACACTATAATTTATTTCAAACATTGTAAAATTGTCAAAAAATTATAATCATATTATTTTCAATAAACCTTTTCAAAGCTCCACTGAACAGATTTACATTCAACAAGTAATTCAATCAGGAAAATTATCTGGTTCAGGAGTATTTACTCGAAAATGCGAATTGTTTTTTGAAAATAAATACAATTTCAAAAAGGTTTTGCTTACTTCTTCTTGCACAGATGCTTTGGAAATGGCTTCAATTTTGGCAAACATCAAGCAAGGAGATGAAGTAATAGTTCCATCTTATACGTTTGTATCATCTGCAAACCCTTTTGTGTTGAGGGGTGCAAAAATTATTTTTGCGGATAGCGAAAAAAAATCTCCCAATATAGATTCAGATAAACTAAAATTGTTGATTACAAAAAATACGAAAGCAATAGTGGTTGTACATTATGCTGGAATAGCTTGTGATATGGATAAAATTATGGCAATAGCAAATGCCAATAATATTGTAGTAATTGAGGATGCCGCACATTCCATTGATGCTTGTTATAAAAATCGCCCACTTGGAAGCATTGGACATTTAGCCACTTTTTCGTTTCACGAAACAAAAAATATTACTTGTGGCGAAGGAGGAATGCTCGTAATAAATGACGAGCAATTTATTGAACGTGCTGAAATTATTAGAGAAAAAGGTACTAATAGAACAGCTTTTAATCGGGGAGAAGTAAACAAATATGAATGGGTTGATGTTGGTTCTTCGTTTTTAATGTCCGAAATAAATGCTGCTTTTTTATTTGCTCAAATTGAAAATTTAGAAAAAATTCAAGAAAAAAGACTTGCCATTTGGAATCGTTATTATAGTGCATTGACAAGCTTTGAAGACAATAATAAATTTCAATTGCCACAATTTACAAATGACGAAAAATATAATGCTCATTTGTTTTTTATTGTTTGTAATTCGTTGAATGATAGAAATGGATTAATAACATTTTTAAAATCAAAAAATATTCAAGCCTCTTTTCATTATGGAGCCTTGCATAAGAGCAAATATTATACAAATCATTACGAAGAAAAAGTACTTCCTAATGCTGAAAAATTTGCTAATTGTTTGATAAAACTTCCTTTACATTATTACTTGAGTGATGAAGATGTTGATTGTGTTGTTGAAGCAATAAAATCATATTATATGTAATAATAGCACAGGCATTTGTAAAAATGTGTAACTTTGTTTTTCAATAAAATATCCATAAAAAATGAATGAAATAAAAACATTTGTAGCTGATAATCTTTCTGGATTTTCACCAAAATCAATTCCTAATTTTATTTTTAGTTTTCTTATTTGTGCTTTCCTTGCCTATGTATTAGGGCGTTTGTATGTAAAATATGGAAATTCATTATCAAACAGAAAATCATTTGCGCGTAATTTTTTAGTTTTAGCAATTACAACAATGTTTATTATTTCAGTTGTAAAATCGTCATTAGCACTTTCATTAGGATTGGTAGGAGCATTGTCAATCGTACGTTTTCGTTCGGCAATAAAAGAACCTGAAGAACTAACTTATTTGTTTTTAACTATCGCAATTGGATTGGGTTGTGGTGCAGGATTAACCATATTAACTATTATTGCTTTTATTGGTTTTGCATTGATTATTTGGTTCAACAAACAATTTCAAAAAGATGTTGAAAGTCAAAATTTATATTTAACAATAAGTAGCAATGAGCCCAATGCAGTTAATTTGGATGTAATTGTTGAGGAATTGAAAAAATATTCATCTGCATTAAAATTAAAACGTAGCGATGAAACTGCATCAGCAATTGAAGCATCTTTTTTTATTGAATTTGATGATTTTGAAAAATTACAACAAGCAAAAAGTGCAATCAAAAATATTCATCCATCTGTATCTGTAACATTCATGGATAATACACGCGATTTTTAATTACCAAAATCAATGCTTCAAAAAACGGAAGAGTTACGTTACGAACGTAAATTTTTGATAACCGATTATTCAGCAAAAGAGGTGGAGCAAATGATAAAATTTCATCCAAGTTGCTTTTCCGAAATATTTCATCAACGCGCTATCAATAATATTTATTTTGATTCGCTCGGTTTCAATAATTATTATGATAATGTGGAAGGCTCTACAGAACGCTTAAAAGTTCGCATTCGCTGGTATGGCAATTTGTTGGGTAAAATTGAAAAACCTATTTTGGAATTAAAAATAAAAAAAGGATTGTTGGGCAAAAAAGAATCATATCCTTTGTTGCCATTTGAACTAACCAACAGTTTTTCGAGAGAAGAAATAGTAAAAGCAATTTCATCAACAGATTTTCCTATTCATATTAAAGATTTGATGAAATCACTTCAACCAACTTTGTTGAATTGTTACACGAGAAAATATTTTTTATCTGCTGATAAAAATTTTCGAATAACAATAGATACTGCTTTAACATATTACCGAATAAGCTATACAGGAAATACATTTTTAAATAAAGTTGTTGATAATGAATCTTCGGTACTTGAATTAAAATACAACTCTGGTTTTGAGAATGAAGCCAAACAAGTAGGAAATTCATTTCCATTTGCTTTAACCAAAAATTCCAAATATTTACAAGGTATAGAGCGTTCTCTTTTTTAAAAAAATATAAATGAAACAGCTTGTAAGTAGAAATACAAAATTTTCATTTAAACTGAAATTGGTATTTAGTATATCCAGTTTAATTTTATTTATATCCATCTACTTTAGTTTAAAAAATTCAGGAGCAGATAAAGTAGAAAAAATCGATTTTGTTTATTCCGCTAAAATAGAAAGCCCGCAATGTGTTTCTAATGGCGGTTTTTATACCGAACCGATTTTTGTAAAGTTAGAACCAACTTCTCCAAATCAAAAAATTTATTACACACTTGATGGAACAAAACCATCATCTTTGTCGGCAATTTATACTCATCCTTTTTTGATTGACGAAAAAATAGATGTTCCCAATCATTTATCTTTAATACCAACTTCGCCTCGCTGGATGCCACCTATTGATAATGTTTTTAAAGGAACAGTTTTAAGAGCAATTGTGGTAGATGAAAATAATTTTAAAAGTAGAGAATTCGTGAAAACTTTTTTTATTGATAAAAAAGGAAATAAACGCTATTCTTTGCCAGTTGTGTGTTTTACAATTGATGAAAAAGATTTTTTTGGATACAAAACAGGAATTTATGTTTTAGGAAAAAGTTATGGAGACAAAGACAATTATATTCGTAAAAACATTCCTTTGACATTACCTTGGTGGAGTTATCCTTCCAATTATTTGATGCGAGGAAGCGATGCAGAGCGAGATGCGAATATTGAATTTTACGAAACCAATGGAACGCTTGCTTTTCAATCTGATGTTGGTGTTCGTATCAATGGAAATAATACTCGTGGCTATGCACAAAAATCTTTGCGTGTAAGTTTCAATAGAAAAAATGGTTTGAAACAGTTGAATTATCAATTGTTTCCAAATTATGATTTAAAAGAATTTAATTCTTTTATTTTAAGAAATTCAGGTAATGATTGGGATAAAACAATGTTTCGAGATGCTTTTATGCAATCATTAATGAAAAATTCAAAATTGGATATTCAGGAATATCAACCAATTGTTGTATTTATAAATGGCGAATATTGGGGCATTCACAATTTGCGTGAACGATTTGATGAAAATTACATTGCTAATAAATATAAAATTAATAGAGATAGCATTGCAATATTAGAATTGGGAGGAAGCATTTCTTATGGCTCAAAGCAGGATGAAACCGAATTCAAAACATTACTAAACTTTGTAAAATCAAATAATTTGAGCGAAGAAAAAAATTATGAATATGTTAAAACAAAAATTGATATAGAAAACTTTATGGATTTTATTATTGCAAATGTGTATTTCTGCAACTCCGATTGGCCTAATAACAATGTGAAATTTTGGCGTTATTAAACGCAAACAAATTCCGACAGCATTTACTCGAATGATGGTCGTTGGCGATGGATGTTGTATGACACTGATTGGGGTTTTGGATATAATGGTAAGCAAGATTATAAAACAAATTTGTTAGATAAAGCTACAAAAGTGGGTAGCGTGGGAGTATTATTTTCATCATTATTGAAAAACAAATCATTTCAAATAGTATTTAAAAATCAGTTCAATTATTTTATCACTACTAATTTTAATTTAGAAAAAGTTTTATCTAAAATGAATGAAATGAAGAATGTGTTGTCGCCAGAAATGCAAGAACATATTTATCGTTGGCGTGTGATTGGAACCTACAGTAAATGGTTAAGTAATGTGGATGAAATGCAGTATTTTGCTAAAAATAGGACTACAATCCAATTAGAACAATTAACCAATTTTTTGGATTCATACACTAAAATCACAATCACTAAAAATAAATAGAAATAAGAGCTATAAATCTTATCTTTGAAGCTAAAATATTCATAAGTGTTAGAGCATTTAAAACAGAATAGGCAGTTATATATTATTTTTGCAGTGTGGGTAATAACAGGAGTTCTTCCTGGCTTTTTGGTCTATGCAGTGCTTCCGTTTAGTCTTATAATAATGAAACAAAAGGGTTATTATCAGGAATTAATACTTGGTTTTTTCTTCATACTAGTTCTATCTGATAACTTATCTGATTCGTTGAAATTTGTTTCAAATGTAAAGTATATATACATCGTTCTGCTTACTTTATTTTTGTTTATTGATACTAAAATATTTTACCCTTTAAACACGTTGTATAAGCTATTCATTCCATTTTTTATATTTTCATTTTTTTGTTTGTTATACTCTCCAGCTCTATTAACAGGACTTGAAAAAACACTATCATACATTTTTGTGCTGATGGTGGTACCAAATTATTTTGTAAAATGTTACAGGGAAAAAGGTGATGAGTTTATTAAAAACATTATTTACTTGGGCACATTCTTACTTTTGTTTGGTTTTTTACTAGCTTTTATTAGTAAAGAAAGTGCTTTTGTAGATGAAGGACGTTATCGTGGAATATTTGGTAATCCTAATGGTTTAGGCTTGTTTACATTTGTATTTATTACATTTTTTTTTGTTTTAAACTATCAATTTACGAATTTGTTTTCCAAACAAGAAAAAATATTTATTTATGGAGTTAGTTTACTTTCTGTTCTTTTATCACAATCTCGTAATGCACTAATGGGCGTTTTAATATTATTTGCATTGTCATTTTTTTTTAAAAAGAATATTTATTTAGGATTAATATCAACTATTGTAATTGCTTTTTTGAGCTATATTATTACTGATAAAATACCACTCATTATTCAGTCGCTTGGGCTTGAAAATTTTTTACGATTAAAAACATTACAAGAATTAAGCGGCAGAGCTGTTGCATGGGAATTTGCTTGGAGACAAATTCAGCAAAATTTTTTTATTGGAAAAGGTTTTGGATTTGATGAGTATATTATGCGTTTGAATATGAAAGAATTGAGCAAGTTAGGGCATCAAGGTGGGGTACATAATTCATACTTATCCATTTGGTTAAATTTTGGGTTTATTGGACTATTGGTTTATTTGCGTTCATTTTTTTTAATTTTTATAAAAGCATCAAATTATTCCAAATTAGCTTTTCCAATATTATTTGCTGTGCTTTTTTCTGCCACATTTGAAGGATTGTTAGTTGGATCATTGAATCCACACATGTTTTTGTTATTATCTTCAATTACTATAATTTTTGAGCCAGAATTATTTAGCGAAAAAAATCCCACGGAATTAAATTTAGTGCTTGAAAAGTAGGTTTACAAAAATGAATTCAAAATATAAATATTTATTTGAAATAGTTATTTCCTTTGTAATAGCTTTTGCAATTATCATCATCTTTTTTTCAAAAGAGGAAAATTTTGAAAATTTGGCATTAGGAAAATACACTAAACCTTACTTTGCAAAACAAAATGAATTTCCTGTTCAAACAATAGCTTTAAGAAATCATCAAAAAATAATAGAAGGCATACAAAATAGAAATAACAAGTCGATTGTTTTAATTTTAGGTAATTCTCAATCACATTCTATTAATCAATTAAAAGTAGGAGATAATACTTTTGTTGGTGTATTATCAGATTCGTTACAAAAAAAATCAATTGAAATTATAGGAAGTTCAGTTCCAAATGGAAATCTGGAAGAATTTTACTTGATATACAAACTTTGGCAATCAAAAATAAAATTGAATGCGCTAGTTGTTCCTATTTTTTTAGACGACACTCGTGAAGAAGGAATTCAAAAAGCTTTTTTTAATGATATAAAAACATTTACTATTCAAGATTCAAATTCAGTTGCAAAATCAATAAATAAAGAATTAAAAACATTTGAAAAAAACGAGAATGTTGATGTATTAGCTTTGAGCCAAACATATCAAGAAAAAACAGAAACAAGTTTAAATAAATTTTTAGACCAACAATTTTCTCCATGGCATTTAAGAGCAAATGTGCGTGGAGGATTTTTTAATAATTTATATAAACTACGCAATACTGTTTTTGGGATTGATGCCCGCACTAAACGAGGAATTATAAAAGAAGCATATCACAAAAATATGGAAGCATTGAAAGCCTTAATTGCAGATTGCAACATTCATCACATCCCAATTTTAATTTATATTCCACCCATTAGAAATGATTTTGAAATACCATATTTTAGAAATGAATACGATGATTTTAAAAAAGAAATTAATACTATTTGTGAAAAAAATGGAGCTAGTTTTATTAATATAGAAAATTCTGTTTCTAATAAATATTGGGGTTTTAAAGGTACACGCACTTTTTGGGGAGAAGCCGATATTGATTTTATGCACTTTCAATATGCAGGACATTTATTAGTTGCTAAACAATTGCAACCTCAAATAGAAAAATTAATAAAATGATTTTTAATTCAGTAACATACATTCTTTTTCTTGCCATAGTGGTAATTCTTTATTGGATTTTGCCACTGAAAATCACTCGTGTGATGCTACTCACAATGAGTTTGTTATTCTATGGTTTTTGGCGATTTGAATTTGTTCCTTTGTTACTTTTAGCGGCAGTTGTGGATTATTGGTGTTCTATTGAAATTGAAAAACGTGAAGAGCCAAAATCTCGTTTGCGTTTTTTGATAATAAGTTTGTGTATCAATTTAGGAATTCTATTTTATTTCAAATATTTATTATTTTTTGCAGACAATGTGGTGTGGGCTTTAAATATTTTTGGTTTGAATATTCAAATTCCTCATTTGAATATTATCCTACCACTTGGTATTAGTTTTTACACTTTTGAAACAATAAGCTATACTGTTGATGTGTATCGTAAACACATTAAAGCCGAACGAAATTTTTTAACCTATTTAACTTTTCTTGTTTATTTCCCTCATTTAATTGCAGGACCCGTTTTACGAGCCGCAGAAATTTTACCGCAATTAAGTACAAAGAAAAAGTTTGATATTTCTTTTGTTGTAATCGGATTAAAAAGAGTTATTCAAGGTTTATTTTTAAAAGTTGTTTTAGCTGATAATATTTCACCATTAGTTGATACTGGTTTTGCCTTGAATGCAAATTCATTAAGCGCATTAGATGTGCTCACATTAGCATTTTTATTTGGTTTACAAATTTATTTCGATTTTAGTGCTTACTCTCACATTGCTATTGGTAGTGCCAAAATGATGGGAATTGATTTTCCCGAAAATTTTAATTTTCCTTACATAGCATCTTCATTCAAAAATTTTTGGAAGCGTTGGCACATATCGCTTTCGAGTTGGATTAGAGACTATTTGTATTTGCCATTACTGAATACAAAAGTAGTTAGCAATTCATCTATTGGAATTGGAAATGCGTTGAGTGATGATAATCAACCGAAGCGAAATAAAAATGTTGCTTTGTTTTTAACATGGGCAATCATGGGCTTGTGGCACGGTGCCAATTGGACATTTATTTTTTGGGGAGTTTATCATGCATTTTTTGTTTTCATTGAACGTATCATTGATAAATTCAGAAAAAAAATATTACCAGATACATGGTTGAAACAATTTTTAGGTTGGCTAATTGTTATTCCATTTGCAATGCTTGGTTGGATTCCATTTAGAGCAAGCAATATGAAAACTGTTTGGCAAATGTATTCTAAATTAGTTAGTCCAAATGAATATTTACATTTGGAAATGCAAGAAAATGTTTATATCATTTGCGCTTTATTATTTATACTTTCAGCATTTATATATTTATACAATACTTATTTTAAAGAAAAAATAAAACAATTTTCAATATTAAATTCTGTCATTACCATTTCAGCATATTCAGTTATGATTCTTTTGGTATTCACTTTTTTAAGACCAATCAGTCAATTTATATATTTTCAATTTTAACAAAACTTGATGCGATTAAAATATCCTGAAAATATAAACTTTATACAGCGGATTAATTTTTTTTATAAAAAAAATAAAAAAAAATTACATTTAAGTATTTCCTTGATACTTGTTGTTTCAATTTTATTTGCTTTTTACAAAGCATCTTCAATTGTCAAAACCAAAGGCTATTCAAATCTGTGGGATTTCACCACAACTATCATTCATAATTATTCACAAGGTTTAAAAGCGAATCCCGAAAAAATTTCAATTGAAATAAAAGATAAAGATTTAAAAAAACTTGAAAAATATAGAAAACAAGCATTAGAAAGAAATCTTATTATTAATGATATTGATGGCGATTATGTTCCTGCAACATTTGAATATCAAGGAAAAAAAATGAAAATAAAATTGCGTTTGAAAGGTCATATGACTGATCATTTGCAGGAAAATAAATGGTCATTTCGTATAAAAGTAAATGATGATAATTTATTTATCGGAATGAAAAGATTTACGATTCAACATCCAGGAACACGTGGTTATATTTACGAATGGATATATCATGAGTTGATGAAACGTGAAGGAATAATTGCTCTGCGATATAAATTTATAAATGTATCAGTGAATGGAAAAGATTGGGGAATTTATGCAGTTGAAGAAAATTTTGATAAAGAATTGATTGAAAATAATCATCGAATACAGTCGCCAATTATTCGTTTTAACCCTGATTTGTATTGGGTAGATAGGTATAATGAAATTCTTGGTTCAAAGCCAGTTGCAGAGTTCGCATCTTATTATTCTGCAAATGTGGAAGCATATCGTGAAGAAGAAATTTTGAAAGATTCCATTCAGAAAAAATATTATTTGAAAGCAATTGCATTGATGGAAGGTTTGCGTTCCCGAAAATTAGAAGTAGATGAAGTTTTTGATATTGAACGATTAGCAAAATTTCATGCTATTATTGATTTAGTTGGCGGAGAACATAGTATTGATTGGAGTGATATAAAATATTATTACAATCCAATAACAGCAAAATTAGAGCCAGTTGCTTACGAGAGTTTTACTCAATTTCCATTTAGCCAAATTGCAGGAAATTATAAATATGTAACATTGGACAGCAATCAAAATTATAAAGATTTACATACTGCAATTTTTAGTAATACCAAATTTTTTAAAGCCTACATCGCTCAATTAGAAAGGATTTCAAAATCTTCTTACTTAAATAATTTTTTTAGTGATTCTAACGAAGAACTAAAAAATAATTTGTCGATTTTGTATAAAGAATTTCCATACAAAAAATTTGATAAGCAAGATTATTATAAAAATCAGCAGATGATAAAAAAATTGTTGTCCGCTCCAAAAGCTTTTCATGCTTATTTTAATAGTTATTCAAATAATCAAATTCATTTGCAAATTGGAGCAATAGAATCATTGCCTGTTGAAATAAAATCAATTAACATAGGTGATGTTACAGTTCCATTTCCCGATAAAATTATACTTTCTTCAAAACAAAAAAATGATTTTATTCATTACAAAAATTATGATCTTGAAATTCCATCTACAATTGTTTGGAATGATTCATTAATTAAATTATTGAAAATT
>JAYTXX010000159.1:0-14542 GCA_043742725.1 Bacteroidota bacterium
CCTACAGTCGAAATGACAAGCTAAATTTTTTAGTGGAATTCTAAAAAGACTTTTAGTATAAATTAATTTTTCAAAAACAGAATTAAATAATTAAATGCAAAAAGAAAAACAAATTATTGGACGAAGAGAAACAATTGATTTTCCCGAATTGAATTTGTTTGGCATTGTTGCGAAAATAGATACTGGCGCATATACCACAGCATTACACTGTCATGATATTCGAGAAGAAAACGGAATTTTATATTTTAAACTACTCGATCCTTCTCATCCTGAATACAACAAACAAGAGCAAAAATTTACTGACTACACTCAAAAAGAAATTAAAAATTCTTTTGGCGAAACAGAAAAAAGATACATTATAAAAACGATTATTAAAATTGGTCGTAGAAAAATTAAATCTGTAATTTCGCTAACAGATAGAGGAACAATGCGCTATCCAGTTTTGATTGGAAGAAAATTTTTGAAAAACAAATTCGTTGTTGATGTAAGTTTCTTAAATAATATTATTCCCACTAAAAAATAAATTATCCATCTATGAAAATTGCAATTCTTTCACGAAACCTAAAACTTTATTCTACTCGCAGACTAGTGGAAGCTGCTGAACAACGTGGACATGAAGTAATTGTTCTCGACCATTTAAAATGTGTGTTGGTAATTGAAAAAGGAAATCCACATATTTTTTATGGTGGAAAAGACATTACTGGAATTGATGCAATTATTCCACGCATTGGAACTTCGGTAACATTTTATGGTGCAGCAGTTGTTCGTCAGTTTGAACAAATGAAAGTTTTTTCTTGTGTTGAATCACAAGCACTTGTTCGTTCGCGTGATAAATTGCGAAGCTTACAATTATTATCGAAAGCAGGAATTGGTATGCCAAAAACTGCATTTGCATCAGCTCCAAAAAATATTGAAAATGTATTAGAGCAAGTTGGCGGTGCACCTGTGGTGATAAAACTTTTAGAAGGAACGCAAGGCATTGGTGTTATTTTAGCAGAAACGCATAAATCTGCAAAATCGGTAATTGAATCTTTTCTTGCATTGAAAGCAAACATACTTGTTCAGGAATTTATAAAAGAAGCTGGAGGTGCTGATATTAGAGCTTTTATAGTAGATGGAAAAATTGTTGGTGCTATGAAACGTCAAGGTTTACCGGGAGAATTTAGAAGTAATTTACATCGTGGAGGAAGTGCAAATGTAATTGAACTTACAAAAGAAGAACGTGAAACTGCAATTAAAGCAGCAAAAAAATTAGGGTTGGCAATTGCAGGAGTTGATATGTTGCAATCGTCTCGTGGACCATTGGTGATGGAAGTAAATTCATCACCAGGGTTGGAAGGAATTGAAGGAGCAACAGGAGTTGATATTGCTGGTAAAATAATTGAATACGTTGAAAGAAATGAATTTAATCATGAACCGTAAATTATAATAATGTACGAAAACAATACAATACAAATTAACGGAGTTGAAGTAGAACCAGGCGATTCAGGGCAAATGAGTTTGAACATGTATCAACTACCAACAAAAGCTATTATTGAAATTCCTATTTATGTTTTTCGTTCTAAAAATCCTGGACCAACATTATTATTGCAAGCAGGAATGCATGGTGATGAAACAAATGGAATAGAAATAGTACGAAGATTAATTACAAAAGATGAAGTAAAAAATCCACTTTGTGGTACTGTGGTTGCCATTCCTGTGATTAATACATTTGCATTTTTATATGGCACACGCGATTTGCCCGATGGAAAAGATTTGAATCGTTGTTTTCCTGGAAACAAAAATGGTTCACTTGGAAGTCGTATTGCTTATGACCTTTCGCACGAAATTATTCCTCAAATTGATTTAGGTCTTGATTTTCATACAGGAGGAAAACAAATAAATAATTATCCGCAATTGCGTTGTCTGTTTGAAGATAAAACTTCATTAGACTTGGCTTCAAAGTTTGCTCCAACCTATATTATTAATTCTTCGCTTCGTGAAGGCTCGTGCCGAAAAGAAGCATCAAAAGGAAACAAACCTATTCTTGTTTTTGAAGGTGGAGAATCATCTCGTTTTCATTATCAATATATAAATGAAGGAGTGAATGGAACGTTGCGATTGATGAATCATTTAAAAATGATAAATACCGAAATACGCGAAAATGCTACTGTATTAATAAATAAATCTTCGTGGATACGAGCAAAATCTTCGGGAATGTTTCATTGCACAAAAACCAATGGAGTGCCTATTTCAAAAGGAGAAGTGATTGGAGAAATTACCGACCCATTTGGCGAACATCGTGAAAAAATTATTGCATCACACAATGGATATATTATTGCAATTAATACGCATCCTGTAATTAATCAAGGCGATGCGTTGATGCACATTGGATTTGAAGAGTAGTTGAATTTATTTTTTTCCAACTAAGTTTCCATTTTTATCAATATAGCCTTCTGCACCATCTGCTTTTACTCGAGCTATACCATTTTCAAAATCATAAATCCAATCGAACATTGGTTTAACAATTTCTTTTCCTTCTGTATTTATAAGTCCCCAACGTGTTCCTTTTCTAACACGTGCTATTCCATCTGAAAAATTTTCGGCTGCATTGTATTTAGGTGAAACAACTACACTTCCCATAGAATCTATAAATCCCCATTTTTGATTTTGTTTCACTCTTGCCAAACCATTATAAAATGGTCCTTGATAATCGTATTTTGAAGAAACAACTTTTTTGTTTTTTTGAGCAAAACCAACATTAAATGAAACCAAAAAAATGAAGGAAAGGAAAAAAATTTTGTTGTGATTTTTCATTACTAATTTTTTGTAAAGATATTGAAAATAAAAAAGCCCCACATTGTGAGGCTTTTCATTTCAAATTTTATTCTGTTAAGTCAAAGCTTTCTAAAAATTTTGTAGTGTAATCTCCTTTAATGAAATTTTCGTCTTTCATTAATTTCAAGTGAAATGGAATAGTTGTTTTCACACCTTCAATCACATATTCGCTCAATGCACGGTGCATTTTAGCAATTGCTTCTTCTCTTGTTTGTGCAACAGTAATAAGCTTTGCAACCATACTATCATAATTTGGAGGAATAGTATAACCCGAATAAATATGTGAATCTACACGAATACCATGTCCTCCCGGTGTATGAAGATTAGTGATTTTTCCTGGCGATGGTCGAAAATTATTTGCTGGGTCTTCTGCATTAATGCGACATTCAATAGCATGCAATTGTGGAAAATAATTTTTTCCTGAAATAGGAACTCCAGCCGCAACAAGTATTTGTTCGCGTATCAAATCGTAATCAATCACCTCTTCTGTAATTGGATGTTCTACTTGAATACGCGTATTCATTTCCATAAAATAAAAATTGCGATGCTTATCAACCAAAAATTCTACTGTGCCCACACCTTCATATTTTACAGCCAATGCAGCCTTAATTGCAGCAGCACCCATGCGTTCGCGTAACTCATCCGTCATAAATGGAGATGGTGTTTCTTCCATTAATTTTTGATGGCGTCTTTGTATAGAACAATCTCTTTCCGAAAGATGACAGGCTTTTCCGTATTGGTCACCCACTACTTGTATTTCAATATGGCGAGGTTCTTCAATATATTTTTCCATATACATGGCACCGTTTCCAAATGCAGCTTCTGCTTCTTTGCTTGCCGATTCGTAATTAGAAACCATATCTTCTTCTTTCCAAACAATACGCATTCCTCTTCCACCACCACCAGCGGTTGCTTTTATAATTACTGGATAGCCAACTTTTGGAGCTAATTCAATAGCTTGTTCTGCACTTTCCAAAAGTCCTTCCGAACCTGGAACACAAGGAACACCAGCGGCAATCATTGTTGCTTTTGCCGAAGATTTATCGCCCATCGAATTAATCATTTCGGGTGATGCACCAATAAATTTAATGTTATGTTCTTGACAAATTTTAGAAAATTTTGCATTCTCCGAAAGAAATCCATATCCTGGATGTATAGCATCAGCATTGGTAATTTCGGCTGCTGAAATAATATTTGGAATATTCAAGTACGAATCTTTACTTGGTGGAGGTCCTATGCAAACTGCTTCATCAGCAAATTTTACATGCAAAGATTCTCTATCTGCTGTGGAATAAACAGCTACTGTTTTTATTCCCATTTCTTTGCAAGTACGAATAATGCGTAATGCAATTTCGCCTCTATTTGCTATTAATATTTTCTTGAACATGTTTTGAATTTGAAAATTAAACAATTTGAAAATTTGAAAATTAATGTAGATGAAATTAAAAATAACAATACTAAATTGTTCATTTTCAAATTAACACATCTTCCAATTTTCAAATTAACTTGGATCTACTAAAAACAACGGTTGATCATATTCTACAGGTGTTGCATCGTTTACCAACACTTTCACAATTTTCCCTTTTATGTCCGACTCTATTTCGTTGAACAATTTCATTGCTTCAATAATACAAACAGCTTTTCCTGCCGAAATTTCATCTCCAACATTTACAAATGCTGGTTTATCTGGTGATGAAGAACGATAGAATGTTCCAATCATTGGCGATTTTATTATAAGATATTTCGATTCGTCATTTTCTGCTTTTGCTACTGGAGGTTTTGCTTCTACAGCAACTGGTGCAGCCTGAACCGCTGGAGCAGCAGCCACAGGAACCGATGCAACAGTTTGCATAACTACTTGTTCCCTGCTTTTTCCTGCTGGAGTTTTGATTACAATTTTGATGTCTTTTGTTTCTACTTCTACTTCACTTACTCCCGACTTGGAAACAAATTTTATTAAATCTTGAATTTCTGTTAGTTTCATTTTATTTGATTTTAAAAGTTAATAAAATTTATAATTCTTAATTACTATCGTAAGCCCACTTTAAATAAACTGCTCCCCAAGTGAAGCCAGCACCAAATGTAGAGATGATTATATTATCTCCTTTTTTTAATTGTTTTTCATAATCCCACAAACACAATGGAATTGTTCCTGCTGTGGTGTTTCCATATTTTTGAATATTCAACATTACCTTTTCAGAAGATAATCCCATACGTTGGGCAGTAGCATCAATAATGCGTTTATTTGCTTGATGTGGAACAAGCCAAGCAACATCTTCTGATTTCAAATTATTTTTTTCCATTATTTCAGCCGATACTTCTGCCATTCCAACTACAGCACGCTTAAATACAGGTTGTCCATCTTGATAAACAAAATGTTCGCGTGCATCTACTGTTTCGTGAGTTGGTGGTTTCACAGAGCCTCCTGCTTTTTGATGTAAATAAACTCTTCCCGAACCATCTGTTTTTAAAATAGAATCTTGTACTCCTAAACCTTCTGTACTTGGCTCTAACAAAACAACTCCTGCTCCATCACCGAAAATAATGCAAGTGGAGCGGTCGGTATAATCTAATATTGCCGACATTTTATCGGCACCAACTACTAATACTTTTTTGTGTTTTCCTGTTTCAATAAATTGCACACCTGTTGCCAATGAAAAAACAAAACCTGAACAAGCTGCATTCAAATCGAATCCCCAAGCATTGGTTGCGCCAATTTTATCACAAATTACATTTGATGTGGATGGAAAAACATAATCGGGAGTAACTGTTCCAACAATTACTAAATCTATATCCAATGCAGTGATTCCTCTTTTTTTGAGAAGCAATTCAATGGCTTTTACACACATATCGCTTGTTCCTAAACCTTCTCCTTTTAATATTCTTCGTTCTCTTATTCCTGTGCGTGTTTCAATCCAGTCGGAAGTTGTTGGAACTAATCGTTCCAATTCTTTATTATCTAAAACATATTCTGGAACATATCCAGCAACAGCTGTAATGGCGGCAGTTATTTTTGTCATTATTGAAATGCGATTTTAATTTTGTCAGACAATTTTGCTTCTACAACATCTTTTGTAAGCAACAACATATTTTTTACTGCTATGTCATTTGAAATTCCATGTCCAATCATTACTGTTGAGTTTATTCCAAGCACTGGTGTTCCGCCATATATTTCGTAGTTGAATCTATCAAAATATTCGTCTTTAAATCCTCTTTTTTTCACAAGATCATAAACTGCTTCCGCTTGCTTTAACACAATGTTTCCTGTAAATCCATCACAAACAATTACATCAGCCTTATCACTAAAAAGGTCTCTTCCTTCTACGTTTCCAATGAAATTAAAATCTTTTGAATCTTTCATTAATCCATGTGCGGCTTGCGATACAAGATTTCCTTTTTCTGGTTCTTCACCAATATTCAACAATCCTATTTTAGGATTTTTTATTCCATAAACATGTTCTGCGCAAAGCGAACCGAGTACAGCAAATTGATAAAGCACATCGGGTTTACAATCGGCATTTATTCCCACATCGAGTATTAATCCTACTCCTCCATTTTCTTTTGGAAGAATGGTGGTGATGGAAGGGCGAATAATTCCAGGAATTGTTTTTACGCTAAACATAGAACCAACAAGCATTGCACCTGTGTTTCCATTGCTTGCAAAGGCATCTATTTTACCTTCTTTTAAAAGATGAAACCCAACTGAAATACTTGAGTTGGGTTTTTGAGAAAATGCTTTTGTTGGGTGTTCGCCCATTGCAATTACTTCTGTGGTGGGAACAATATCAAAATTACTTGCGCTTACATTGTGTTTTGCAAGACCTTTTTCAATTTGTTCTTTGTCGCCAATGAGTACAATACGAACATCTTTTGGTAATTGATTATAAGCTAAAATTGCACCCGAAACCGTTGCTTCTGGTGCAAAATCACCGCCCATAATGTCTAAACCAATCTTCATAGTTTTACAAATTACGAATTTGTAGTTGATAGTTACAATCACAAATTTTCACAAAATTACTTAACAGAAGTAAACTCTTTTGTAAAAATTTATGACTCGCAATATTTATGCTGTTGCTTTTTTCTCTACAGCTAACTGTCCTTTGTAGTAACCGCACTCCCCGCATACGCGGTGGTATAATTTTGGAGCTCCGCAATTTGAACAAGTTGAAAGAGTAGATGCTACTGCTTTGTCATGACCTCTTCGGCTATCTCTTCTTGATCTCGATAATTTTCGCTTTGGATGTGGCATTGTGTTTTAGTTATTAGTTATTATTTTTGGGTTATTAGTTTTAGTTCAATTTTATGTTTTTCAACCCGTTCCAACGTGGGTCGGTAATTTCTTGTTTTTCTTCGTGTGTTAAAAATTTTTCTAGTTTTTTTAGTGCTGCTTTGTTACAAGTACTTTTTCCGTTTTTATCATCGGGGTGCACTCGTTTTATTGGCAAAGAAAGCGAAATATATTCGTAAATATACTGTGATAAATTTAATTCGTGCTCATTTGTTGCAATTGTTAAAATATCATCGTCTTCCTCTTCACTTGGTGTTCCACCAATTTTTACAATAAGTTTAAAGTTTCCATTAATTGGCAAATCATATTCTTCCATGCAACGGTCGCAATTCACTTTTATAGTTCCGCCAATTTCAAATTGCAAAATCATCATTGATGATTGTTTTAGCAAATTGAGATTAACTATACTATTACCTTGTTTTATTTCAGAATAATCAAGGCTTTCAAAGAACTTATCGTTTACTTCAAACTGATATTTATGCTCACCTAAACTTAAGCCTACAAACTGAACGATGTATTGTTTTTCTGCTTGCATTTTTTTTCTAAGTTTTTGAGAAAGAGGGCAAAGGTAAAAAAATCTCGGTTATACACAACGAAATGAAAAATTTTATTGGTTTTGAAAATAAAAAAACGACAAAAAATGCTTTTTGATAGGGTTTTCATTCAAATTTTTGAATAAAAGGCAGCATTTTTTTAATTATTTGATGTTTTTAATGAATCTTTGTGTTCTAAAAATTATTGAAAAATGAAAATAGCAGTTGTTGGAGCTACTGGTTTAGTTGGCACAAAAATGATTCAAGTGTTGGAAGAACGAAATTTTCCTGTAACTGAACTTATTCCTGTGGCTTCCGAAAAATCAGTTGGGAAAGAAATTGTTTTTAAAGGTAAAAAATATAATGTGGTTGGGATGCAAACTGCTATTGATTTAAAACCTGCTGTGGCATTGTTTTCTGCTGGAGGAAACACATCGTTGGAATGGGCACCAAAATTTGCCGAAGCTGGAATTACTGTAATTGATAATTCTTCGGCTTGGCGAATGGATGCAACAAAAAAATTAATTGTTCCAGAAATTAATGCAAGTGAATTAAATATAACAGATAAAATTATTGCTAATCCAAATTGTTCAACAATACAAATGGTTGTTGTGTTAAATCCATTACACAAAAAATATAAAATAAAACGAATTGTTGTTTCTACTTATCAATCCGTTACTGGAACTGGCGTTAAAGCAGTTACACAATTGATGAATGAACGAAAAGGAATAAAAGCAGAAATGGCTTATGCTTATCCAATTGACTTAAATGCAATTCCTCATATTGATGTTTTTTTGGAAAATGGTTATACAAAAGAAGAAATGAAAATGGCGAATGAAACAAAAAAAATAATGGGTGATGATTCCATTCGTGTTACCGCCACAACAGTTCGTATTCCAGTAATGGGTGGACATTCAGAAAGTGTAAATGTGGAATTTGAAAATGAATTTGATGTGAATGATGTGAAAACTATTTTAGCAAATGAAGAAGGAATTATTTTAGTTGATGATATAAAAAATTTGAAATATCCAATGCCGATGGATGCACACGAAAAAGACGAAGTGCTTGTGGGAAGAATACGCAGAGATGAAACACAAAGTAAAACATTAAACATGTGGATTGTTGCCGATAATCTTCGCAAAGGCGCAGCTACCAATGCAATTCAGATAGCTGAATATTTACTGAAACATAAACTCGTTTATTAAATTCATAGTTTATTACAAATAAAAAATCCTCTTGTTAAAATTAACAAGAGGATTTTTTTTGAAAACAATTTTGTTTTTATGAGTTAGGTTTTGTTTCTTTTGCTTTTATTGTAAGAGCTGCATCAATCATTATTTGAACTGCTTTTTCGCTATACATTTCTCCTTTAATATCTTCTACCACAAAAGAAGCTGTTCCTGCTTTTTGAACCATATAAAAATGAGACTCAGGTTGAGTAATTTCAGATTCCCAAAACAACAAAGTTGGCTCATCTTTTACATAACGCTTAAATTTATTTACATCATTTCCTGCAATATCACTTTTTGTTAGTGCTATATCTCCTTCTCCTTCGGAAATTGATAACTGAAATTCTTTTCCAACTTTTATTTCTGTTGCACCCCACGATTGTTCAGTAATTTCAAGCCTTCCTTTTGTAGAATCAGGAATCATCATTGAATAATGATTTCCATTAATAACCAATTCTGTTTCTGTCATTCCAGGAATTGCAGCTGCAGTTTCTTCCTTCTTTGAACCGCCACAACTTATATAAAAAACCGCTGAAGTTACCGCTAACACAAGAACTATTTTTTTCATTTTAATTTGATTTTTAATTGTTTGCAAATATAAAACATATTTCATTGAAAAAATTTAATTAATTAACAGAAACAATTTTTTGTTTCAAAAAAATAGATTTTTAAAACATTTATTCTTTGTCGAGTGTTTTATCCAATAGGTCTATTTTGTTAAAAACTTTTTATTGTCGTTGCAACTTTTTTAATATCTTTATTGTCCTTTTAAAATAATGAAATTATATTTTATAATTCGTTAATATTAAATTGTTGAAGAGTTAAAAGTGCTTTACTTTATTTGCAAAAATATTTTATAAAACTACACATCTATGGAGAAAATTATTACAGTTGGAAAAAATAGCAAGGCTGTTTTTACAAAATCGCTTTTTATTTTATTAATTATTGCCTTGACCATATTAGGGCAATCTACAAAGGCGCAAACCCTATATGACTCTTACACTGATGGGAATTATACCGCATCTCCTATCTGGTCGGGTAATACAAGCAACTGGACAATTGTTACTTCAAGTGACGCGGCTGCAGGAGCAACCAGTTCCAATACGTTAAGATTAAATGCAAGTGCAGTGGTGGCAACTGATTACCTCAGCAGTCAGGTTTCCACTTTCGGAACATCGCAGGAATGGGGTTTCTGGGTTGGCAGAAGGGCACAAGCTTTCACTGCCTCGAATCAAATGTATATATGGCTTTATGCCAATGAAAGTACATTGAACAATTTAACAGTGGATGGCTACCGCCTTACTATTGGCGATGATACTGGTGGTGATGAAATCCGCCTGGAGTATGTTGTTGACGGAGCAGTAAGTTCAACAGTTATTACTTCTTCAGGATCAATACCAAATGCCATAACCGATATTGGCTTCTTATTAAGGGTTACAAGGTCTTCTGCGGGTTTATGGACTCTATATACTTCGACTTTACCAACTGCAAATGGTAATGGTGCAATCGCAACAGACATACCTAATTCAACAAACGCAGCTACATCACAGGGAAGCGCTACAAATAATACTCTTGCTCTTTCAGTGAATGGTTACATTGGAGTTGCGGCATTACATAGTAGTGGAACTAACGCAATAGCAACCGTGGAATTAGACCAGGTTTATTTTACTCCCGCAGCTGCCCCAACCGTTACAACAACCTCTCCGCCAACTAATCTTTTAACCACTTCTGCTGATTTAAGTGGAAATGTTACAAGCGATGGTGGCTCTTCTATAACAGGCAGAGGAGTTGTTTATTCCCAAACCAGTCTTAATTCAAATCCTCAACTGGCAGGCATTTCAACTACTTCTGTTACCGCAACTGGAACAACAGGAACTTATACTATTTCTGCAACACCTTTATCTGTTAATACACAATATAGTTATAATGCTTATGCAATAAACGCCATTGGAACCTCTTACGGAACAGTTAATACATTTTATACATTAGCAAATGTTCCAAGTGCGCCAACAGTAAACAACCCGACAGTAAATTCGTTGAATGTCGCTGTAAATGTTAATGGCAATCCATCTTCCACAGCGTTTGCTATCCAGGAAACTAATTCGGGTAGTTATGTTCAAGCAAATGGTTCGCTTTCCGGAACAGCAGTTTGGCAAACAGCAACCACTTGGGGAACAAAAACAGTTACTCCTTTAAGTTCTTCAACATCATATACATTTCAAGTAAAAGCAAGAAATGGAGCAAGTGTAGAAACTGCATTTGGGGCAACTGCAAGTGGTACAACAAGTGCGGGGTCTGCTTCTCTTTGTCCATCATCTACTGCTATTGCTCCTACAGCAGACCAAACGGTATGTCAAGGTGTATCTACAAATAATATAACAGCAACAATTTCAACATCAGGGAGCAGTGGTACTCCTACATATCAATATCAGTGGTATTATAATTCATCAAATAGCAATACAATTGCTGGTGCAACAAAAATTACAGGTGCGACATCAAATACACTTACCCCATTATCTGGTTCTTCGGAAGCAGGAACAACAAGATATTACTTTTGTGTAGGCTATGCAACGGATAATACTTGCTCACAAACCGATGCTACACAAGGGTTGGCGTCAAACACAGTAAAAATAACTGTAAATGCAACACCCGTTGCTCCAACAGGAAGCTCTTCACAATCCTTCTGTTCAGGAAACAGCCCTACTGTAAATTCTTTAGTTACAACAGGAAGCAATATTAAATGGTATGATGCAAGCAATAATGGAAATCAATACACCTCAGGAACAGCATTAGTAAATGGTAACCATTACTATGCAAGTCAAACTACAAATGGTTGCGAATCTACTTTAAGATTTGATGTTACAGCAACTGTGAACACAACACCTTCGGCTCCAAGTGGTAGCGCATCTCAATCTTTTTGTAGTGGCGCAACAGTAGCAAACTTATCGGCAACAGGAACATCTATTAAATGGTATGATGCAAGCAGCAATGGAAATCAATATACATCAGGAACAGCATTAATAAATGGTAATCATTATTATGCAAGTCAAACAACAAATGGATGTGAATCTTCTCGACTGGATGTTACCGCAACTGTTTCGACAATTAACTATGGTTCGGTTTCAAACACAAATGTTAATTCAAACACTCACCTTGTTATTAGTCAGGTTTATGGTGGAGGAGGAAATACTGGTGCCACTTATGCAAATGATTTTATAGAAATTTTTAATCCAACAGCAAATAGCATTACAATTTCTAATTGGAAAGTTCAATATGCGTCAGCAACGGGAAGTTTTGCAGACGCAGCATCTCTTTCAGGAACATTACTTTCAGGAAAATATTATCTTATAACGTTAGCTGCTGGCGGTGGTGGCGGAACATCTACGTTGCCAAATGCGGATGCAACAGGAACAACAAACATGTCTGCAACAGCAGGAAAAGTCCGCTTAATTGATGCTAGTTCAGGAGTTATTGATTTATTTGGATTTGGTGGAACTGCCGATACATACGAAGGAGCTCCCATTGGTAGTGTTTCGGGTAATGTAAACTCTTATCAAAGAAAAAGTAATGGTTGTACTGACACAGACGACAATTCAACTGATTTTACAAATAATACAACTGCAAATGCAAGAAATAGTTCAACATCATCTGTTGCTTGTTTATCCTCTGTAAGCTCTCAAACAATTTGTAGTGGAACCACACCAAATGCTATGACCACAACTGGTGCAAGCGGAGATTCGTTTACTTATCAATGGTATTATCAAAATGGTTCGGTAAGTGCGCCAACAGGGTCAAGTACCAGTGGTTGGACTAGTTTAGGAACTACAGATGGGGCAAACACCAACACTTATACTTCAACAACAGGAGCAACTGCAACAAGAACATACGCTTGTTTTGTTTCAGCAACAACTTGTACAACATCTAATTGGGCTACAGGCAGCAGAACAGTTGTTGTAAATTCCTTACCAAATCCAACATTTACAGCTACGCCATCTTCAAGCATTTGTGCTGGTACGGATGTAACATATACTACACAATCGGGGCAAAGCAATTATGTTTGGACTTTTTCGGGAACACTAAGTACAGATTATTCAATTACCTCGGGAGGTACATCATCTTTAAATACTGTTACTCTAAAATGGTTGACAGCTGGAAACAAAACAGTAACAGTAAATTATTCAAGTAATAATTGTTCTGGTGCAAGTGCTGCTTCCAATACTTCTGCTGTTACAACTCCTTCAACAGCGGCAACATCTGTTTCGTCATCAGCCGTAGCTGTTTGCGAAGGTTCTTCAATTACTCTTACTCAATCGGGAGGAACATTGGGAACTGGTGCTGTTTGGAAATGGTATTCCGATAATGCTTATTCAATTTTAATTGGAACAGGAGCAGGAGCAACGGGAAGTTTAACATATACCCCAACTGCAACAAATAGTTATTATGTAAGAGCCGAAAGCGCTACCGCTGGAAGTTGTGCTGCAAATGTTGGCGATAATACAAAAAGTGTTTCTGTAACTTTCAATGCAAAACCAGTTGCTACCGCATCAAACACGGGAGCTTATTGTGTTGGGGAAACTATAAATTTAAGTAGCGGACCTATCAATCAAGCTTCTTATGCTTGGTCTGGACCAAATAGTTATAGCACAACTGCTCCAACACAAACACATACTCAAGATTTTTCTGTTCTAACTTCTACTGTTACAACCTTTACTAATAATGCAACCATTTCTGGTTGGTATATTTCTGGGGCAAGCGGTGGCGTTGCTGCTTCAGCAACTTATGTGGGTGTTGATGATGGAACAAGCGGAACAGGAGGAATGAGAAGTTATGGAAGTAGTTCGTCTGATGCAAATAGAACTTTGGGGTCATTAAATACAGCAACAAGTGTAGCAAGTGGACTAAATGGTTTATTTTATGGAGTAAAAATTACAAATACTACGGGTCAATCGGTTTCGGGAATTTCTGTTTCTTATTTAGGAAAACAATGGAAAGATCAATCTGCAAGCATAGATAAACTTACAGTTCACTATCAAACAAATGCAACCGACCTTGTTGCTGGAACTTGGACAGCATTGAGTTCATTAACATATAATTCTCCAAATTCAGTAGGAAGTTCTCAAAGCTTATCTACCAGTTTTTCATTAGCAACTCCTTTAGCTAATGGTGGTACTATTTGGATTCGCTGGTCAGATTTTGATGTTGCTAATAGTGATGACGGTTTAGCAATAGATGATGTTTCTATAACATTATATGGAGTTGGATCACAAAATCCAACAATAAGTAATGCCACCACAAATATGTCGGGAGGTTATACCGTAACTGTTACTTCAAGTGCGGGATGTAGCTCTACAGCAGCAACCTCTGTAACAGTAAATCCATTACCAACAGTTTCTGCGAGTTCCACAATAATTTGTGAAGGACAAAGTGCTACGCTTACAGCAAGTGGAGCAAGCACATATAGTTGGTCATCAGGAGGAAATGCGAGTTCAGAAACAGTAACGACAAGTATAACCACAACATATACAGTAACAGGAACTTCATCTGTGGGTTGTACAAGTACTGCAAATAGCGTAGTTACAGTAAATCCGTTACCAACAGTAACAGCAAGTTCGGGAGCAATATGTGTTGGTCAATCGTATGTAATAACAGGAAATGGTGCAAGTACCTATTCTTGG
>JAYTXX010000160.1:0-4803 GCA_043742725.1 Bacteroidota bacterium
ATATTCAACCATATTTAATCATATGGAGGAATAAAAATTCTAATTATGTTCATAAGGATTTTAAATTTTTGATTAAGAAATGTTTATGTTCAGACAAAATTAGATTTATATTTATTAAACTAACATTAATACCATCTACAAATAATACACATGCAAATATATTAGTTTATGATAAAGTTACAAATGTTTTAGAAAGATTTGAACCATATGGGTTGATACCTTATTTGGATGGAGATAATTTAAATGAATTTATTGAGAAAATAGGTAAGGATTATATTAATGCAAATGTTAAATATATCAAACCAATTGATATGGTGAATGATATAGGTCCACAAATTATAAGTGATGATGGTAATTACAATATAAAAAAATTAGGGGATCCTAACGGATATTGTTTAGCATGGACATTTTGGTTTTTAGAAACAAGAATAAATAATCCAGGTGTAAAAGTTAGTGAATTAATGAAAAATATGACAGATAATGTAGTTAAGTCTAATGATATTATAGAAGGAGATAAATTATTTATAAGTTTTATTAGGAATTATGCATCAGAATTAGATAGAGAGAAGAACAAATTTATGACAGATGCTGGAGTGGAAGTTAGTAAAATGTATGATTTAACATTAAATAATAACAGTTTGAACAAATTATTAAAAAAATTAAAATACGAGTTTGGATTGATTGTTAAGGGGAGAATTTTATAAATCAAATAAAATATCATCGTAAGGACATTTATAGTATAATTTATAAGTTTCGTATAAATAGTTAATAACATCACTATTAATGTGGTTACTCATTGCATATTCTAATAAATTTTGATTATTGTGTTTATGATAAGGATTTGCACCATGTTGAATCAATATTTTAATAATTTGTATTCTTATATAGCCATAACCACCAGTCTTACCTAATATTGCATCGATTAAATATTCATCTTTAACTTGTGTACCATTTTCAATCAAAAAGGTAACTGCTTTATCATTTTCCAATCTTATAGCGACAGATAATATATTTTCATCATATAGTATACCATAATGTATGCACTTTCTATAATCTGATTTATCAAAAAAGTCAGGATTCTTTTTACCAATTATATCAAAATAAGAATTTTTAATGATAATATTAGATATAACAACAAATCCATTAGGGGATAATTTTAGACTATTACATGCCCCAATTAATTGCACGACTTTTTCAGAATTTGCACCTACAATCAATTTATTTTCATCATCATAAATGTTGAATTTTTGTTGCAAAACCTTATTTAAAAGATCTATACACTTTATTGATACTTTGAAATTATTTATGCATTTAAGCTCTATGAAATGTACTATTGTTAATAATGGATCATCAGGTAATTCTAAAAGATTCATTTAATAATTATGTCACAATAAAATGATATTAATAGGGTTAATAATAGGTTAGAGATTCAATTTTTATAATTATAATTTGTAGATAAATAACTACTTACTACATAATTGTCCATCTCAATCGCGTAATCTAACAAATTTTTATTATTGTATTGAAAATAAGGATCCGCTCCATTTTCAATTAAAGCCTTTAAAATTAATATTTGCTTACCTCTAGCTATACTAGTTTTTAGAACTTCAAATAAGTAATAATTTTCGATTTGCACATTATTTTTAATCAAATATTTAACCATTTTGGTTCTCCCTAATTTTATGGCTGTTAATAATATATATTTATAATATGGTATACCATAATGTATAACCCCATTAATCTCGCATATATTTTCTAAATTTGACGCAAATTTACCATTAACAGTGCAAAAAAAATAACATCCCATAATATTGTATGTGCTTAGTGTAAACAATTCAGATTTATTGTTAAATTTAAACCCATCACTATATTTATAGATATGAATTAATCTAACTGCAATTTCAGAATTTACATTTAAAATTAGTTTCTTTTCATCATCATAAATGTTGAATTTTTGTCGTAAAACATTATTTAAAATATTTACACAATTTGTTGATATTTTAAAATTATTTATATGTTTAAGCTCTACAAAATGTATTATTATTAACAATAAATCTTCAGGTAATTCTAAAAGATTCATTTAATAATTATGTCACAATAAAATGATATTAATATGTTTAATAATAGGTTAGAGTTTCAATTTTTATTTTTAATAAAAAAAGTTAACTATTGCAATATTCCATAAGTTTATGACAAGTTGATAGTATTTTTTTTATATGGTATACCATAATATAAAGTACTATCAACATCACATATATTTTTAAAATCTGAAAAAGATTTATTACTGGTACCACAAAAAAAATAACACTCCATAATATTATGTGTGCTTAGTATTAACAATTTAGATTTATTGTTAAATTCAATTCCATTGCTACGTTTGTAACGTTTAATTGTATTAACTACAATTTTAGATTTTACATTAACAATAAGTTTCTTTTCATTAGAATAAATATTAAATTTTTGTTGCAGAATTTTATCTAAAATATTTATCCAAGTGGTTGATATTTTAAAATTATTAAGATATTTAAGCTCTGTAAAATTCGCTATTATTATTAACACATCTGTAGGCAATTGATATTGACACATTAGGTAATGATGATAAATATATGTAAATATATTTTAATAAGAAATTACCAACTCAATTTTTTTGCAAAAAAATTGAATCCAAAACAATATAAAAAATCTATAGTATCTTATAATATTGTAAAAATGAGTACCAACGATATGAGTAAGATACATGCGGAAAGAAAGAAATATGTCACTAATGGTATATCAGGATTAAAGAATTTAGGTAATTCATGTTATTTAAATTCCATTCTCCAATGTTTAGCTCATATAGATGTATTTAATACGTGGTTAATAGAAGACCTTTACAAACAAAGATTAGAAAACAATCTTTCAATATTAAAACATGAATCTGTTGTTTTGAAACTGTCTGAATTATTTAAACACTTATGGAGAAATCATGCAGAAATCAGTCCTAGAAGTATTAAAACTATTATGGGTAATATATGTGACACATTCAAAAACAATGAACAACAAGACAGTCATGAATTTTTAAATGTTTTATTAGATACTATACATGATGAGGTATGTGGTAAAGTAACAATGGAGTTTAAAAATGTTCCAGAAGATGTAAGTAAATTTATGAATTTCATGGATTATTATGAAAAAATACAGCACACTCCAGAAGATAAAGAAAATTTGGACAACAATTTAAAAACTTACAAAACTATATGTCCAAATGTTGTAACTATTTATAATGCTTACAAATATTGGGAAGGATATGTTATTAGATCACATTCAATGATTACAAATTTGTTCACTGGTTTATATTACTCTAGTGTAATATGTGATGAATGTAGTAATGTGACAGATACATTTGAACCATTTACTATATTAACATTACCAATCAAAGAAAGAGGTGTAACTACATTAGAAGAATCATTATGTGAATTTGTTAAAGAAGAAACTTTGGTTGGAGACAATAAATTTTATTGTTCAAAATGCGGACATAATGTTAATGCGCATAAAAAAATGTATATATGGGAACCACCACCAGTTTTGATTGTACAATTAAAAAGATTTAAACACACAATGAGAACTATACAAAACTTTTCTATAAATTCTACTAGTAAAATAACAACACAAGTTGTATTTCCATTTGAAGGTTTAGATTTAACACCACAATTATCTGATTTACACAAAGTGGGTACAACTAAATATAATTTGTGTGCTACAAGTAATCACAGTAGCAGAACATGTAATAGTGGACATTATATTGCATATTGCAAAAATAGTTTAAATAATTATTGGTATAAATATGATGATGATGAAGTGTTCCATGTTCCAAATGAAGAAATTAAAGAAAAAATAATGACTGAAGATGCATATATTTTATTTTATGTAAGACAATAAAAAATGAAATATAAAATGATTATGAGATTGTTTATGATAATTACGTAAAATGACATAATTACCATAATTAGATATGGATGAATTAATTAAAGCGTTCCCTTTTACTAGTATAACATATTTAGATGATATATTGTATGTTGATGGACCAATTGATAAAAACATGGGTTTTACAACTTTTTTGTCTGCTTACAGGAGCCCGCTTTGGAATGAAATTCCTGAAACTACAAAAGTTGTTTTTAAAAACGTTATGGTAGAAACTAGAGATGACAAATATGGAGGGGATAAATGGTGTGCACGTTGGTTAATCTCTTATTTTGGAGATAATATTTCATTTGTAAATTGTTACTATGCTGATTTTCATAGAACCATAGATAGGCAATATTTTACTACAACAAGAGAAGTATTGACTACTGATGTATTTTAATTTTAATTTTTTTTTAAAACCCAATCAAATTTTGGTCTAATACCTAAATTACTACAATTTGATTCAAATAATTTTAACATGTAATCGTAATCTGGTGTTTCATCGAATTTTAAATTTCTACAATATTTTAAATATTTTTTAAAAGATGTTGGGATACCATCACATAAAGTATCAATAGAAACACATATTTTTTTATCTCCTATTAATTTTAAATGATCTGCATTTTTTTGTTTTTTAATTCCTTGCCATGGAAGCACCCCTTTAATAAAATATATTAACATATACCCAACTGATTCTAATTCGTCTCTTCTTGTTGGTTCAATTCCTAAATGCATATTTATACTTGCATATCTCGCAGTTCCAATAAGGGACCTACCATTTTTAAATTCTATATGTTTTTTGCTTTGTAAATAACGTTTTGACAATCCAAAATCCATTATGTATATTTGTTTATTATCAGA
>JAYTXX010000161.1:0-4361 GCA_043742725.1 Bacteroidota bacterium
CGGATGTAGTAATTGCAAATGGGATAAAATATTTTTCAAGCGCAAACGCATTAACAGGAGCCATTTCCCAATGTTTCATTTCTGTGAGTGAAACTATGGAAGCATCGTAAGCATCTTCCACATCATAAGCCGCAGGAAAGTTTAATGAAATAATTAATTTACAATTTGTTGCTTTAATATCATCTATGCGTTGATATTCATTTCCAGAACCTTTAATAATATATTTTAATTTAAATTCTTCAGCAATTTTAGTTGCACGCAAAGCACTTAATTTATCAGTAACTTCAAAAATTTGTGGTAAAGTTTGAATAGCATTAAACGACTCCAATGAAATGTTATATTCTTTTTTGGATTTCTCTTTTTTATACCAATCGGCATCCAAATAGGTTTGTCGCAACAATGCAATGGCACCCATTAATGATGAAGGATAATCTTGTGATGAAGTTCCTTTATCAAACGAATACATGGCACCTGCTTTGTCAGAAACTACCAATTCATTTTCACGTCCATCAGCCAACGTAACCACCGCTCCAGTTCCTCTCACTATTCCATCTTTTTGAAAAGTAAGCACTGCACCAAAACCAAGTTTTCGCATTTCTTCCGAAGCTTTTGCATCATCTGTAAATAATTTATTTGCTTCTACATCGGCTTTTATTGCTTGATTCCAACCATACGCACCTTTTATATTACTTTCCATTTGCGGACCAAAATTGGGTGTCGAATTTTTTTTAGGTTCTCCCATTCCATAATTTGTATAAGCATCTATCAATCCAGGGTAAATTGTTTTCCCTTTTAAATCAACAGTTACAGCACCTTTAGGAATTTCTGTTTTTGCTCCAACAGAAACAATTAATCCATCTTTAATAATTAAAACTCCGTTGTCAATTGTTGTTGATGCATCCACAACAATTTTTGCATTTGTAAACACATATACAGTGTGATTCTTATTGGATGTGCCATTCACAGGAAATGTTTCTTGAGCATTTACAGAAACGCCAATAATAAATAGTGTTAGAGAAAATAAAAGTTTTTTCATGTGTTTATAATTTATTTTTTAGTTGCCACATGGAATACGCCATATAAACATTTTTCAGTTGATATGATGTTTCTCTTATGGCTATTTCATAGAAATGATTTTGTTTTTGAGCAAAACAAAAATAGTATTTATAATCAATAATTTATTAAAATATGATGAGCGGTAATATTAGAGGATTTTATTACTTTTGAACAAACAAAAACAAAACAAAAATGGACACTTTCAATTTGATAAAAACAATACACATAATAGTTGTAAATCTGTTTTTAATAATTTATTTAACAAAAACTTTTTTCTTGTTAATGAACAAAAATGAGTCGTTGGCAAAATTCGCAAAAACAGTAAAAATTCCTGAAATGATTATTAGCACACTGTTTTTGGCAACAGGAATTTATTTGCTTGTTCAGATGGGAACAACAAAATTATTAATCATAAAAATTGTACTTGTTTTTGCATCCATACCCATTGCTATTGTTGGCTTTAAGAAAAGTAACAAAGTATTAGCATTACTTTCATTTTTAATGATTGTGGCTTCTTACGGACTTGCTGAAATGAATAAAAAACACATTGACAAACAAACTATTTCAGTTGATGTTGCCGATATAAACAGTCCTAATTATAACATTACAAAACATGGAGAAGCTGTGTATGGTAGCTATTGCCAAAGTTGCCATGGCGTTGGTGGAATAAATGGAAATGGTGGTGTTAATTTAACTCTTTCGCAAATGAACCGCGATGCAAAAATGGAGCGAATAAAAAATGGTTCAGGCTCAATGGCAGGATTTAAAGATGTTTTGAATGAACAAGAAATAAATGCTGTTGTTGATTATGTTGAAACACTAAAAAAATAATTTGAAGTATTTTCAAGCTTGAAATACTACTTGAAAATAAAATATAGAAGAATGTACGATACCGCGAAGAAACAAGAAACAGCAATTTTAGTTGCATTAATAAATAAAATTCAAGACGAAGAAAAAGCAAATGAATATCTTGATGAGCTTGATTTTTTAGCAAACACTGCTGGAGCAAAAATATTAAAACGCTACACGCAACGCCTTGAACATCCCGATTCTAGAACATTTGTAGGTTCTGGAAAACTCAACGAAATAAAAAATTTTGTTACAGAAAACAAAATTGATATTGTAATTTTTGATGATGAATTAAGTCCTGCACAACAACGTAATCTTGAAAAAGAAGTAAACACAGCTAAAGAAATAAAAGTAAAAGTTGTTGACCGCACCCGATTAATCCTTGATATTTTTGCAGCACGTGCTCGTACTGCACATGCCAAAACACAAGTAGAATTAGCACAATCTATTTATTTATTACCACGTCTTACAAAAATGTGGGATCACTTGGATCGTATAAAAGGTGGAATTGGAATGAAAGGAGCTGGGGAAACGGAAATTGAAACCGACAGACGAATTGTGCGAGATAGAATTTCTTTTCTTAAAGAAAAGCTTACCGTTATTGATAGACAAATGGAAACCCAACGAAAAAATAGAGGCGAAATGATTCGTGTTGCATTGGTTGGTTATACAAATGTTGGCAAATCTACCATTATGAATATGTTGAGCAAAAGTGATGTATTTGCTGAAAATAAATTATTCGCAACACTTGATACTACTGTGCGAAAAGTTGTAATTGAAAATTTGCCTTTCTTACTTTCCGACACAGTTGGTTTTATTCGCAAACTACCAACAACACTTGTGGAATCTTTTAAATCAACTTTGGACGAAGTTCGCGAAGCAGATATTTTAATTCATGTAATTGATATTTCTCATCAAGGTTTTGAAGACCAAATAAATGTTGTGAACCAAACACTCACAGATATTGGAGCTTCTGACAAGCCAACAATAATGGTTTTCAATAAAATTGATGCATTCCGATTTGAAGAAAAAGAGGAAGATGATTTAACGCCAATTACAAAACATAATTTGAGTTTGGAACAACTTAAAAAATCATGGATGAATAAAAATAATTCAGCTTGTGTTTTTATTTCTGCTACCAACAAACAAAATGTTGATGAGTTTAAAAAAGTGCTTTATGAAAAAGCAAAGGAGCTTCACAAAAAACGATATCCGTACAATAATTTCTTGTATTGATTTTTGAAATTATTTTAATTTGATGCACACATTTTTAGGCTCTGTAAAAAAATGTAATGCTTCAAAACCTCCTTCACGACCAACTCCTGAACCTTTTACTCCACCGAATGGTGTACGCAAATCACGTAACAACCAACAGTTAATCCATACAATTCCAGCATGTAAATTATTTGCAATGCGATGAGCACGCGTCAAATTTTCTGTCCAAAGAATAGATGCTAAACCATATTGTGTACTGTTTGCATACATCAATGCTTCATCTTCTGTTTCAAAAGGAGTAAGGGTTACAACGGGTCCAAAAATTTCTTCTTGGTTGGTTCTACAATTATAATCCAAACCTTCAATCACAGTTGGTTCAATGTAATAGCCTTCCGAAAATTCGCCTTCTAATTTTACTTGATTGCCACCACATAAAATTTTTCCTCCTTCTTGTTTTGCCAACTCAATGTATGACAATACTTTTTCCATGTGTGGTTTTGAAACTACTGCACCCAATCTACTTTCAGCATCAGCAGGATTTCCAACTTTTAATTTTTTTACGCGCGCTACAAATTCTGTTTTAAATTTTTCGTAAATCGATTTTTCAATAAATATGCGTGAGCCGCAAAGGCATATTTGTCCTTGGTTTGCGAATGATGAATGTAAAGTAGTTTTCATCATTTGTTCAAAATTACAATCTGCAAAAATGATGTTTGGATTTTTTCCTCCAAGTTCCAACGATAATTTTTTAAACATTGGTGCCGCAACTTTCGCAATTTCTGCTCCTGTTTTTGTTCCGCCAGTAAATGAAATAAGTGGAATTTTTGGATGTGCTGTAATTGCAGTTCCAACTTTATGTCCATAACCATGAACAATATTTAAAACACCTTTTGGCAAACCAGCTTCGATACATAATTCAGAAAGTAAATAAGCAGTCATTGGTGTAATTTCCGATGGTTTTGCAACCACACAATTTCCAGCAGCCAATGCTGGTGCTATTTTCCAAGTGAACAAATACAATGGTAAATTCCAAGGAGAAATGCAACCTGCAACACCAATTGGATTTCTCAATGTATAATTAATTGCAGTGTTTTCCATTGCATGACTTTCGGAAGCATAGTGCAAAATTCCTGTTCCGTAAAAATGAAAATTACTTGCAGCGCGAGGTATGTCAATCAATTTTGCCAAAGCCACAGGTTTACCATTATCAACAGATTCTGCAATTGCCAATCGGTCAAGGT
>JAYTXX010000162.1:0-17980 GCA_043742725.1 Bacteroidota bacterium
CACAATATCAACACCAGTTGCTGGAGCGGAGTCATTTACTTGGACATTGCCAGCAAATTGTCAATTGGTTAGTGGCTCATTAACGGGAAGTTTAAGTGGAAGCATCACTGTGCAGTTTGATGCTGGGTACAAATCGGCTTATATTTATGTAAAAGCAGTCAACTCTTGTGGTAGTTCTGTAGCTAATTCAATTTATGTGTCTGCAACTAAACCTGCAGCTCCTACAATAAGTGGAAACACATCTTCACCATGTTATGGAACATTCCAGGCTTCAGGATCTGCATCATCTTATATTTGGTCAACATCTCTTAATTCTTCTATTCAGGATCCAACAGCATCAGCTACTAATATTTATTTCTATTATTCAGGAAGTCAATATGTGTTTTGTAAAGCGGTAAGTGGCTGTGGTAGTAGCCCAACAGCTAGTTTTATTGTAAATAATACTGGAACCAATTGTTTTACAAAACCAGCGGGAAAATCATTTACTACTATTAATGCTCAAGAAGCAAATAATGTTTCTGATATATATCCAAACCCAACGGAAGGCAATTTTAAACTTGATGTTACTTCAGAAACTGATAACGTAGTGGTAGTTGAAGTTTACAACATTGCTGGAAGCTTGGTAAAATCAGAAAAGGTAGCAGTTTCAGCAGGAGTTTCTCCAATTGAAATGAACATCAATGATTTTAAAAATGGAATGTATTTTGTGAAAATTACAGACGAAAACTCAAATGTTGTTTACTCTAAACAGTAGTGAAACAATAAGAATTAAATAAATTATAAAAAAACGCCTCGCAAATTGCGGGGCGTTTTTTGTTTTCGTTATTCACATTGCAAAGTTTATAATATTTCAATGCAAGCTATTACATTCGTTATTCAATCGTTAATTTTGAAAGATAAATTATTTCGGAACGAATGGCAGAGCCTAAAAAAAATAGCTTGAAAAATACTTTAAAAGAAGAAGTAGTAGAAAATAAAACTTCTGAAAAAGAAACAAAACCTAAAACTTCTCGTTCTCCCAATATCAAGAAAGACGATACATCTAAAGTTTCATTGCTAAATAAGGTAAACGACTTTTTTTCATTTCTTTCCAATGAACGATTTCAAAAAATAGTGGGATTAACTCTTTTGTTGTTATCTGTTTATTCTGCAATAGCATTTACTTCATTTGTTTTTACTTGGCAAGTAGATCAAGATAAAGTAGTAGGAAATTTGTTTTCATCAGATGTTGCAGTAAATAATTGGTTAGGAAAATTTGGTGCATTGTTAGCACATATATTTATACACAAATGGTTTGGTGTAGCATCGTATGTTTTTTCGTTTTTAGCTTTCATAGCTGGATTACAAATAACTTTCAATATTCGTTTATTTAATTTAGGAAAAACATACGCCTACTCATTATTTTTTCTTGTATTCACATCACTCTCATTAGCATATATTTTTTCTAACGATTATTTTTATTTAGGTGGAGCTTTTGGCTACACACTCATCAACAAGTTAAATGCAATACTTGGTTTTATTGGTTCAGGAGTGTTGTTGTTATTTTCGTTTGTAATTTTTTTAGTTGTTGCTTTCAATGTATCATTTGATTTGAGTAAAAAAGAAATTCCACCAACACCTCCCGATGAGCCTGAAAAAAAAAATGAAGATGAAACGATAGAAATGCCCATCAATACTTTTAAAGAAGAAGTTGAAGAAAAAAAACCAGCATTAGAATTAACAATTGAAAATGAAATAGAAATTACCAATGATGAAAAACACGACATTGTTGAAGATGTTATAAAACCAGAGAAAAAAGAAGAAATAATTTTATCAAAAGTTGATGAAGAAGTTCAATTTACAGTAGAACAAACAGAAGTAAAAGAAACAGAATATTCGCCAGACCAAATTGCAGCAGCACTTGTAGAACAAGTAGGGCAATATGATCCAACACTCGACTTGGGAAATTATCAATTTCCGCCAATAGATTTGCTGGAAGATTATGGTGGTTCAAAAGATATTGTAATTAATACCGAAGAGCTGAATGCCAATAAAGACCGCATTCTTAAAACACTTGGCGATTATGGAATTGAAATTGAAAAAATAAAAGCAACAGTTGGTCCAACAGTAACATTGTACGAAATTATTCCTGCAGCAGGAGTACGAATTTCTAAAATAAAAAATCTAGAAGATGATATTGCATTGAGTTTATCTGCTCTTGGAATCCGCATCATTGCTCCAATTCCAGGAAAAGGAACAATTGGAATAGAAGTTCCAAATCTAAATGCAGAAATGGTTCCGATGCGAACGATTTTAGCTTCCGAAAGATTTCAAAATACCACAATGGATTTGCCAATTGCATTGGGTAAAACTATTAGTAACGAAACATTTATAACTGACCTTGCAAAGATGCCACACTTGCTAATGGCAGGTGCTACAGGGCAAGGAAAGTCTGTTGGATTAAATGCAATTTTAGTTTCATTGCTTTACAAAAAACATCCTTCGCAAATAAAATTTGTGTTGGTTGACCCTAAAAAAGTAGAATTAACTTTGTTCAATAAAATTGAAAGGCATTTTCTTGCAAAGCTACCTGATAGTGCTGAAGCCATTATTACAGATACAAAAAAAGTGGTGCACACATTAAATAGTTTGTGCATTGAAATGGATCAGCGATATGATTTATTGAAAGAAGCACAAGTGCGAAATATTAAAGAATACAATGCAAAATTTATTGAACGAAAACTAAATCCAAATAATGGACATAAATTTTTACCATACATTGTTTTAGTTGTAGATGAGTTTGCTGATTTAATTATGACAGCAGGAAAAGAGGTAGAGACGCCAATTGCACGCCTCGCACAACTTGCTCGTGCTATTGGTATTCACTTAATTATTGCTACACAACGCCCATCTGTGAATATTATTACAGGAACAATAAAAGCCAATTTTCCTGCCCGAATTGCATTTCGTGTAACATCAAAAATAGATTCCAGAACAATTTTAGATTCAGGTGGAGCCGATCAATTGATAGGTAGAGGAGATATGTTGCTTTCAACAGGAAATGATTTAATTCGTTTGCAATGTGCATTTGTGGATACACCAGAAGTGGATAAAATATGCGATTTCATTGGAAGTCAAAGAAGTTACCCAACAGCATTTATGTTGCCCGAATATGTAGATGAAAATGGTGAAGGTAGTGGCAAAATGGATGACCCTTCTGAAAGAGATGCCTTGTTTAATCAAGCTGCAGAAATTGTTGTGCAAACGCAACAGGGTTCTGCATCTTTACTTCAACGCAGATTGAAACTTGGATACAATCGCGCTGGGCGCATTGTTGATCAATTAGAATCGGCTGGAATCATTGGACAATTTGAAGGTTCAAAGGCAAGAGAAGTTCTTATTAAAGATCTTTTATCTTTGGAACAATTATTGAATAACACTGACAAACTATAAAACAAAATAAAATGTTTACTAAAAAAATTGCAACAATAGCTTTATTAACATTTGTCAATTTAGCTGTATTGAATGCACAAAATGATTCGAAAGCAAAATCTATTTTAGATGATTTAAGTGCACGAACAAAAGCTTACACAACTTTGAAAGCAGAGTTTTCCTTTACAGTAGAAAAAAAGGATAAATCGCAAACAACTCAAAATGGAAAAATTGAAACAAAAGGAGTAAAATATAAATTGGAAATTCCAGGACATGAAATTTATTGTGATGGAAAAACAGTTTGGGATTTTATAAAAGATGCAAACGAAGTGCAAGTAAAGGATATGGAAGTAGGAGGAGAAGATGCTGTAAACCCATCAAACATTTTTACAATGTATGAAAAAGGTTATAAATATAAATTTGATGGAGAAGATGCATTAACGCAAACAATTAGTTTGTTTCCTGAAAATCCAGACAAGAAAAAATTTCATACCGTTAAATTGTTTATTGATAAAACAAAAAAACAAATTTCAAGTGTGAAAATGATGATGAAAGATGGTTCGGTGCAAACCTATCAAATAAAGATGTTTACACCAAATGCTCCAATAGCTGATACTGAATTTGCTTTTGAAAAGAAAAATCATCCAGGAGTTTCGGTTGAAGATTTGAGATAAAAAATTGGGCTGAACGAAAAAATTGTGAAGTGTTTTGCTTCACAATTTTTTTATGATTTCAGTTCATCACTATTTCTATTCTTGTGATAAACATCAATTGCAACAAGCATTGCAATAAATCCCCAGAAAGGAACAGACGCTTTATCTGTATCCAAAAAGTTGTTTAAAGCTCCGTGAACAATATAGGTTACAAAGCCCAATAATATTACTAGAACCAATTTTTTAGTTTCATTTTCTGTAATTGTATAATACAAACGAAAGCCAGTTGACAGTGCACAAATAATAATTGCAATAAAAGTGAGTGTTCCTAAAACGCCCGATTCGCAAAGCGGTCCAATATATTCGCTATGTGCATTTCCTCTATCTCCCATATTAGTACTAATGATTGTTTTTTCGTGAGCGTGCTGAAATGGTGCATATTCAAAACTATATGTGCCAGGTCCCCAACCAAAAATTGGTCTTTCTTGGAACATACGAAAAGCAGCATTCCAACGATTTAATCGTTCTAAATTTGATGCATCAGTTGAAATATTTGAAATTGATTGAATGTGTTTATCAAAATCTTGCGAAGCATCTTGTCTGTTGTTTTCTAGCTTCATCACAATTTCTGTTTGATAAACTAAAGCAACAGTAGCCAGTGTCATAAATGAAATAAATATGAACCGAAATTTTACTCGTAGTAATAATAAAATATACACAACCAATGCAACTGCTAAACTAAGCCAAGCCGCTCGTGTGTATGAAAATATTAGTGCAACAATAAAAATTACTAATAACAAAGTAGCTGCAAATTGTATGCTTGCAGTATATTTTTTATTCATTGTAAAAAAAAGAATTGTTGGAAAAAACATGGCAAGCATTGCTCCATAAATTGTATGGTCATTATAAAAAGGAGACATTACATAATTTGCAGGTTCTTCCTCAAATCCCATTAAAGAATGGTTGTAGAGTGTATAAAAAATAATAATTGTAAAAGATATAATATACAACCAATCAAATTTTTTGATGTTAGTATAATTTTTAAATATTTGTGTGCAGATAAAATAAAATGTAATAACAAACCACAATCGTGAAATCAAAAATTTAATTGAAACAATTGGTAATTCGCTAGTAATACAGGTAATTGAAATCCAAATTAAATTAATAATGATAGCAATAGTAATGGGATGGCGCATTACTTTTTTATCAAGTGTGTTTTTATAAAGTTGCTTGAAAATAAAAATAAGCATAATGCCAAAGATGATTGGCTCTGTTGGTAAACTCAATCCTAAACCACCTTCAATGTGTTGAAGATTGATGGCTAAAGGTGTAAGAAAAACAACTAATAAAATAAGTTTGTCGAGCGAAAATAATGCAAGTAAAATAATGGTAAGAGCTGCTGGAATTAAATTGAAATAGTAAAATTCAAAATAAGTACAAATGGCATTGATAACTATAAAAGCTATTGCCAATGCATAAATCCATTTTATATTTTTTTGCTCTACCAAAGTTGGTTGTAGTTATTTATGGATTTTAATTTCCAAAGTAGATTTTAAAATTGCAACACTGCTCGAAATAATAATTACTTCGTTTTTATTTCCCTAATGTTTTCAATCAACAAAATTCCTATGATTGACATTAGCAATGATGCAATGGTTGAAACAACAACAATTATCCAGCGAATAGGATATGATTTTTTTTCTGCTGGAAACGCATTACTAACAACGAATTTTTGAGGTAAAATTTCTGTTGCATCCACTTTTGATTCATCGTATTTTAATTTTAGCAAGTTTAATTGTTTTCGTTGCAAGTAAACATTGTCTCTTATTGCAGCAAATGGAGTTCCATAATCTGCAATTACTTTTAATTTTTCTTCAAGCGCTTTTGTTGCTCTTGCATCATTATTACGGATTGCTATAGCATATTGTTCTGTCAATCTTTCTGTTTGTTTTTCAACGTCATAAATACCTATTTTATTTAATTTTATTAAAGAATCTCCAAGAATTTCAACTTCTTTTTGTTTTGATAAATATTCATTTTCCACAATTTTAAATGCCTCTTTAGCAATTTGTCGTTGAATTTTTATTTTTATTGAATCGTGAAGATTTGCAATATCATTTGCAATTATAGCCGCTGTATCTGGATTTCTATCCATTACTTCAATTTTAACAGACATATATTCTGTGCGTTTGAATGTAATGTTGCTTTGAAATTCATCGTACAATTTTGTGCGTTTAAATTTGTCTGTTGAGTCAATTTTATAATGCTTCATCAAATTGTATTTTTCACAAATTCGAGTTCTGATTTCGTCTGAATTTAAAATTTGCAACATTTGTTCTGCTTCATCTTCAGCACCAAATTGAAGCACATCTTCATTTTTAAAAGAAGTTTCAGTTAAAAGTGCTTTTGAGATAGAACTTGTGGTGGAAGGAAAGAGAATAACCGTTGATTTATATTTTTCAGGAATTGTTAAAGCAACAATGCTTGAAATAACAACTGCCAAAATGGTAATAATGATAAGTGCTTTACGCCATTTATAAATAAAATATAATAAATTTAACGAATTGAAAGATGCGGAGTTTTCTGTTTGTGTATTCATTTTGAAAAATTGCTATTTTAGTTGGGACAACAAAAATAGAAATTTTTAGGAAACGCCCCAATTAATAAGCATTTATCCGTATTTGAGAATACGAAACATTGATTTAATGCTAATAATACCTGTAATAAAAGCCCACAAACAGCAGCAAGTTACCATAATAGCAAATGTTATCACCCAGTTGAAATGCAACATTTTTGAGCCATAGTTAATGGCAATTACTCCAAAAATAAATACAATAAACGTATTGATGAGTTTGTAATTTATTTTAAAATTAAATATTTTTTGTGCAATAAAAACTTGAATGGTGGCGGTTAAAAATTGCGTTGCCATACTTGACATAGCAGAACCCAATGCTTCAAATTTTTGAATTAAAATATAATTTAAAACAACATTAAGTAACATTCCCGAAGCTGCCATATAATTCAACTGTCTCATATTTCCGTTTGCAGTTAAAAGTGTTCCAAAAATATAGGTGGTTGAAACTGCAATGAAACTCAACATTAAAAAACTAAATATTTTTGATGAAGCTTCTACATGTTCTGGATACAACATTCCCATCAATTCTTGGCTATAAAAAACACAGCCCACACCAACAATTATTGCTGGTGCTAATAAAAGTTTACTAATTAAAACTACCAATGGTTCAATACTCTCTTTATGTTTTAGCATTCGCGAAAAAACAGGAAGCAACATTCCTGCTGTTAAAAATGCAATCATATTGACTGCATCCAACAAGCGAAAAGCTTGTGCATAGATTCCCGATTGAACATCACCATCAGGCAACATACGTTCAATCATTACAGAATCAATGCGGTTGTAAAATGACATTAACAACGTGAGAATTGCAAATGGCAAACTTTTTTTCAAAATCATTAATGAAAATGCCCAACTAAAATTAAGTTTAAATGAATGTGTTTTTCTTACAATAATTAAAAAGGCAGTAATTGCTGCAACAGCATAGGCAAATGTTTGCGCATATACAAAGTACATAATTCCATCTCCGTTAGGATTTTTTAGAATGCCTGTTTTTAGCATAATAATGCACAAAATAATAAGTATTGACCTATCAAGTACCGAAACAATTGCATCGGTTTTAAATAGATGTAATCCAGCTAAATTTGAACGTAAATAATTTATAAAAAATAATAAAAACATATTGAAACCTTGTACTATCAATAGTTTCATCAATCGTGTGTCGTAGCCAATTGCTAAACCAACAATTAAAACAACCGAAATATAAATCACTGCTAAAATTAATTTTAGTGTGAATAATCCCGAAAAATGTTTTGTAAGTAAATGACTATTTTGAGCAATATTTTTGTTGTTGAAATTGGTAATTCCAAAATCGAGAATAATGGTAAGAATAAATGAAAAATTAAAAATAGCGAAGTAAACCCCATAAACAGCTGGACCAACCTCATTTTGAACTGCCCTATCAAATCCTAAAATATAAATAGATTTGATAAATAAATTCAATACAAGTAAAAAAGCAAGATTGGTAACAAATTTTTTTTGCATCGCTGTGCGCTATGTTTTTTAGGATGGTATAAATATAAAGTTTTGTTTTTTATGTTTTGTTGAATCAAATAGTATTAATTGATGATTTTCAACAACATAAATTTTGTAATTCATATTACTCAATAGATTAAAGCAGTGTAAGCGATTTTCGTTTTCCCATAATTCAGCATAAATAGTGGGTTTGTTTTTCGCAATTAATTTTTTTGCGCCATTCAAAACAAAAAATTCAAAATTTTCTACATCAATTTTTATGGCACTAATGCGTTTTTTTTCATTCGTTAATTCATCAATTTTATCAAGCATTTTTAGCGGAACAGTAAATTTTTCTCCTTCATTATTTTCAGGAATAGACTGGTGAACAACGTGACTCAATCCTTGCATGCGCACATTGGCAATCACAGGCATAACCATTTGCACTTCGCCTTCACTATCGCCCAATGCAATTTCAAATAGTTTTACATTTTGTAGTTTAAAATAATTTACAATTCGTTTGAATGCATTAATATTATTGGGCATTGGCTCAAAACTATACACAGTTGCGCCTTGTATTTCACGAGCCAAATGCACGGTCATAATGCCAATGTTTGCTCCAATATCAAGCACAGCAGTATCTTCAGGAATTAATTTTAAAAATTCAAAAAAATCTTTTTCATTTTTATCACGTTTTAAAGTTTTAATTTTAAACAACGAAAAAATAAATAAGTAATTTTTAAAACCTAATAACTTGTGAAGAATGTATTTAATGGCATTTTTCATTCGCTTGCAAAAATATCATAAATTCGTTCAAAAAAATTAACCATTGTGGAAATTGTTGTAAATACAAGATTACTTTTAAAGAATAAGCTCGAAGGCATTGGCTGGTTTACGTTTGAAACGCTTAAACGTATTACACAAAATCATCCTGACGACCATTTTATATTTTTATTTGATAGAAACTTTGATGAAGAATTTCTTTTTTCGGAAAATGTTACACCACTTATTTTGTCTCCACCAGCAAGGCATCCATTTTTATTTTATTGGTGGTTCGAGTTTTCAGTAGCTAATTTTTTAAATAAATTCAAGCCCGATTTATTTCTTTCGCCCGATGGATATATGTCGTTGAAGGCTAATTGCAAACAGTTAGCAGTAATTCACGATTTGAATTTTGCTCACTATCCAAACGATTTACCTTTTTTGGTTCGGAAATATTACAATTATTTTTTTCCAAAATTTGCGCATAAAGCAACTCGCATTGCAACTGTTTCGCAGTTTTCTAAAAACGATATTATTAATCAATATAACATAAAAGCTACTACAATTGATGTGGTGTATAATGGTTGTAATTCTGTGTTTAAGCCTGTTTCAGAAAATGTACAAAACGCAACCAAACAAAAATATACAGCAGGTTGCGATTATTTTGTATTTGTAGGAGCGTTGCATCCACGAAAAAATATTTCACGTTTATTTCAAGCATTTGATAAATTTAAAAATACAGAATCATCATCTGTAAAACTTGTTATAGTTGGCGAAAAGTATTACTGGACAAGCGAAATAAAGCGAACGTATTTGAATATGCAACACAAAAATGATGTTGTTTTTACAGGAAGATTAGCAGCCGATGAATTAAAAAATGTAATTGCTTCGGCACTTGCAATGACTTATGTTCCTTACTTTGAAGGTTTTGGAATTCCAATTTTAGAAGCATTCAATTGCGAAACGCCTTTAATTACAAGTAATGTAACATCAATGCCAGAAATAGCTGCTGATGCTGCCTTGCTCGTTGATCCTTTTTCGGTTGAATCCATTGCAAATGCTATGTTATATATTTACAAAGATGAAGATATGCGAAATGTGTTGATTGAAAAAGGAAAAAAACGTAAGCTCGATTTTAGTTGGGACAAAACAGCAGATGCACTTTGGAATAGTATCTTAAAAACAGTTGATGCTTAAAAAATATTTTGATAAAAAATTAATAGAAGCCGGTTGCGATGAAGCAGGTCGTGGGTGTCTTGCAGGTTCTGTGTTTGCAGCTGCTGTAATTTTGCCAAAAACATTTAAAAACAAATTACTTGATGATTCAAAAAAGTTGAGCGATAAACAACGAAAATTCCTTCGCCCAATTATTGAAGAACATGCAATTGCTTTTGCTGTTGCAGAAGTGAGCGCAGAAGAAATTGATGAAATAAATATTCTCAATGCCTCTTTTTTGGCTATGCACAGAGCAATTGATAAATTAAAAACTATTCCCGAAACTTTATTGATTGATGGAAATCGTTTTAGAAAATATAAAAATATTCCACACAATTGCATTATCAAAGGCGATGGAAAATATATGAGCATTGCTGCCGCATCTATTTTAGCAAAAACGTATCGCGATGATTATATGGACGCATTACACGAACAATTTCCAGAATACGATTGGCTTAATAATAAAGCGTATGGAACATTGAAACACCGCGAAGCTATTAGAAAATATGGCATTACAGCGTATCACCGAAAAAGTTTTACATTATTGCCAAAACAATTGGAATTAAAATTTTAAAAACAAAATTTATTTTCCTTTTAATTTTTTTAATTCAATTTGTGCAGGTTCATAATTGGGGTTTATTGAAATGCACGATTCAAATTCGGTAATTGCCCTATCATTTTCTTTTATAGTTTGAAAACAAACACCTCTTGCGTAATATGCTTCTACATATTTAGAATCAATTTTCACAGCTGTATTAAAATATTTCATAGCCTTTTCAACATCTGCTACACTCGATAAATAAATTGCACCAATGTTGTAATTCGCATATTTATTAGTTGGATCAAAGGTTAGTAAGGTTTTGTATGTTCCTATTGCGTTGCTATAATCTTTCACATCTTGATAAAATTTTCCTAATCCATACCAAGCTTCGGTACTTTTTGCTTGAATGCGAATGGCATTTTTATAATAATCAACGGCTAAATTATTTTTTTTAGCAGCACATAGTAATCCCAATTGCATGTATGCTTGGTAGTATTGTTGGTCTTGCTCCACAGCCGTTTGCATACTCGAAATAGCTTTGGCTGTATCTTTCATTTGTTTGTAATTCATTCCTTTCATAAAATAGGCTTTTGAAATATATTGGTCTATTTTCAAAGCCATATTAATGTATTCCATTGATTGTTCATTTTTATTTACATACATATACAATTCAGCAAGTTTGAGCATTGCACCGGTATTTTTTTTGTCAATAGAAATACATTTTTCCAATGCCGCTTTTGCACGTCCTGTTTGATTGGTTACAAAATAAAGGTCGGATAATGTAATAAAATATTCAGCTTTGGAGCTATCGAGTTTCATAACTTGCTCCATATCGTTCATTGCTAATGTAAAATATTTCGAGTTGAAATAATATTGAGCACGTTCGTGAAATGCCTTTGCATTGGCTGGATTGGATTGAATTGCGGCATTTAATTTTTTTAGTTCATCAGGTGTTTTTATAGAAGTGGTATCACTTGTTGACGTTTGTTTTTCTTTCTTATTATCGTTGCAAGAAGCAAGTAGAATAACAGTTCCAAAAGAAATGGCTAAAATTATTTTTTTCATCATATTACAAATGTAAATAAAAATGTCATCCCCAAAAGCCAATACGATATTCCGTATTAAGCCGTGGGGATGACATAAAGTTAAATTTAAAAAACTATTTATTTTTCAGCAACAGCAACTTCTGTAGGAGTTGTGCTCAATGCTTCTCTAATTTTTTCTTCAATTTCGTTACACAATTCTTGATTGTCGTTGAACAATGTTTTTACACCATCGCGCCCTTGTCCAAGTTTTGTATCACCATAACTAAACCAAGAACCACTTTTTTTGATGATGTTTAATTCCACACCTAAATCAATGATTTCGCCTACTTTAGAAATTCCTTCACCATACATTATATCAAATTCGGCTTGACGGAAAGGAGGTGCAACTTTATTTTTTACAATTTTTACTCGTGTACGATTTCCTACAACTGTATCACCATCTTTTATTTGTCCAATTCTGCGAATATCAATACGCACAGAAGCATAAAATTTCAAAGCATTTCCTCCAGTTGTTGTTTCAGGATTTCCGAACATTACTCCAATTTTTTCGCGCAACTGATTGATGAAAATACAGCAACATCCTGTTTTATTAATTGTTCCAGTAAGTTTACGCAAAGCTTGAGACATCAATCGAGCGTGTAATCCCATTTTTGAATCGCCCATTTCGCCTTCTATTTCGCTTTTTGGAACCAATGCCGCTACAGAGTCAATAACAATAATATCAATAGCTCCCGAACGAATTAAGTTTTCTGCAATTTCCAATGCTTGTTCTCCATTATCAGGTTGAGAGATTAACAAATTTTCAGTATCAATTCCCAATTTATCAGCATAGCTACGGTCAAATGCATGTTCTGCATCAATGAATGCGGCAATGCCTCCAGCTTTTTGAACTTGCGCAATGGCATGCAATGTTAATGTTGTTTTTCCTGATGATTCTGGTCCGTAAATTTCAATTACTCTTCCTTTAGGTAAACCACCAATTCCTAATGCAATATCAACTCCTAATGAACCTGTAGGAATTACTTCCACATTTTCGGCAGGTGCATCACCCATTTTCATAATAGAACCCTTACCGTATGTTTTTTCAAGTTTATCAATGGTAAGTTGTAGTGCTTTTAGTTTTTCTTTGTTCACCAAGTCTTTTGTGCCTTTCGCTTCTTTTGTTTCTTTGCTCATCTTTTTTCTGTTTTTTATAATTGTTTTTACTTTTTTGTATGTGTGGCTTACGAATAACGAACGAAAGCGAATTTACAAAATTCAATGATTAATTCGTTTTCATTAGCACATCAATTCATCTATTATTTGTTCTGTGTGATTTTTTGTGTTCACATCGGTTATTACTTTTTCAATAATTCCTGTTTGATTTATTACAAATGTAGTTCTAATAATGCCATCAAAAATTCTACCCATAAATTTTTTTTCGCCCCACACAGCATAAGCATTTATTACTTCTTTAGTTGTATCGGCAAGTAGTTGAAATGGTAAATCGTATTTTGTGATAAATTTTTTATGTTTTTTTTCATCATCAGCACTCACGCCTAAAATTTCAAATCCTTTGTTTTTTAGTTCCGAAAAATTATCTCTCAAATTGCAAGCTTCGTTTGTACAACTTGGTGTATTATCTTTTGGATAAAAATAGAGTATTAATTTTTTTCCTTTAAAATCGTTCAACGAAACTGTTCTTCCATTCTCATCTTTTGCTTTAAAATTGGGTGCTTTGTTGCCTTTTTTTAAATGAGTGATGTGGTTTGCCATAAATTTTTTCTCCTTTCAAAAATAAATTAATTAATAGTAGATAAAATTCGTATTTCATTTTTTTATTAACAAAATGGAAAAGGAAATGTTTTTACCGCAGAGAACGCAAAAATTATTTTCACCACAGAGAAACAGAGAAAAAACAATGTGCTAATAAATTAATTTGATGATGTGGTAATTATTCAGAACGCAGCGAAAAAACATAGTTCGTCATTGCGATGGCTTTCGCCAGAAGCAATCCATAAGTAATGCATTGTGTAGAGATTGCTTCGTTGCTCTCGCAATGAATTGTGCGTTGTCAGTTCGAGTGTTTTTCTTTTTCAGAAAAATATATCGAGAACTTGTTTTTTTTACCGCAAAGGCGCATAGAACGCAGAGAAAAAAATGATTTTGCAACGAAATTATTTTATACTTATATGGAATGAAAAACCAATTATTTTATTCAGAAATCAAACCATTTATTGCGAAGCGTGAAGTGCTAGTGATGTTCGTTCGGAGCGTTCGTAAAATTTTATGGTATAACGGTTTGGCGCTTGGCGAAGGTGGCGATTTTCACCACAAATGTTGATGCGGAGAACCAAACTATGATTAACCACAAATGTGTCTGCGGAGCACTGAACCGCCACTTTTGCCAAACGCCTGTTGGCAGCTGGTTTTCTATTCATCACCAGGTGTTTTTTCAATATATACAACTCTTTCCGCTATTGTTTTTGGTTCAGTTCCATTCAAAGTCACTTCATATTCCTCTATTCTTTGTCTTGAAAACAATTCTTCTATCGGAATTGGGTTATTAAAGAATTGACTAAAATTATCTTCAAAGGATTGAATAGAATCGTAATACTTAATTTCATTCACAGTCATTCCTTTATTTTTTTCTATTTTCACATTAGTCAATTTTCCTGATTTGAAATAGGATAGAAAAAGATAAAAGTCAGCGATAGGTATTTCATCAATTATTCTACCTGCAAAATGAGGGAAATTGAGAATAATAATTCTTTGAATTTTTATTTGTCCTTTTTCACCAAGTAAATGCTCAAATTTATCCCAATTGTCTTCTAAGAATTTTGCTTTCCTTGCTACTTGATTTTTTGCTTTTTTAATTGTTTGGTAAGCACTATAAAAATCATCTGGGTCTAATGGATACATTGAACATTTAATTTCGCCAATAATTAAAGTGTTGTCTGTTTTTATCAATAAATCAATTTCTTCTTCAACATTAATGCTGTTTTCATCCAAAAATGAAAATTTAGATTGTTCAATAAGTTTGAATTTTGCAAATTCATTTGGTTTTTCAGTCCTTAAAAAGTTTTTAATATAATCTTCAAATTTAAAGCCTCTTTCGGCTAAATCGCATTTGCCTACCTCTAACCACTTGTCTACCAAATAGAGCATATTAGCTTTCTTTATTGATGAATGGGAAAAGTAATAATAATCTTCTACCTCATAAATTGAATAAAGAAATAGGTTGTGTTTATTCCCTTTTTGAGTTAAGAGGTTTAAGAATATTGAGATTTGGTTATCTGAATACTTGGTAGTCTTTTTGAAGTACTCTTTAAGTATTAGCTTTTTTACTTTCGGATTGAACCGTCTAAACTTGGTCAAATCTTTAATTTCAGTATCATCATATGTGGGCATTGGTAAGACCTTTACAAAGTCGCACAATGAAGAAAAGAGATTTACAAGGTCTGAAATTGTTAAGTTATCAAACCCTGAAATTTTTTCAGAGTGAAAAAATGGATAATATGTGAGTATTGGAGCAATGAAATTAATGTAAGTATCGGTGGGATTTTTTGATTTTGCTTGATATTGTAATTTAAACTCATCACCATTTATTTCAATTGATTTTATTATTTGAAAATGACGTGTTGTGTGATATAATTTTCTGATTGATTTGTATTCTACTGAATCAGTTTGTAATTCCATTAGAACAGCTCCAATATTCCTTATTAATCTTGTCAAAGCAGTATTGTCTAACATTAAATGGCGTTGATTTGATTTTAATTTAACCTCTGAATTTTCATCTTCAATAATACCTCCTCGCCAAATTATTCTATCATAAGATTGCTTAATAGCGTTAAAAGTTGAACCAACAAGAGTAATGTTTTTAATTACATCTACTTGGGAAAGCTCATCAGTTGTTACTGCGTCTTCTTTGAAATTTACATAATTTAAATAGTTTAAATTGAGCGTTGCCGTTTCCATTGCACTGTCTATTAAGCCCCAAACAGGTTCTGTGTTATTTTGAAATTCAGGTTTCTTAATATAGACATTTGCAGGCATATTACTGTCAAACGAACTTCCGGAAAATAAGCTTTGCTTACTGTCTTCTGAAATAAGTAGTTCTGTTCTATTTATATCAGAAATTATTAAGTCAATAAAGTCCGATTTTGTTAAAGTAGATTGACCAATAACTTTGTCAAGGGCTTTACAGATGTCTTTGAAGTATGAATTGAAATAGTTTGAGTATTTAAAAATTGATTTGGAAGTTTCATCAACTTCTAAATTTTCTAATTCTTGTTTGTGTGTTTCAATGGCTTTTTTAGGGTCGTATTTTAAAGAGAATGGATAAAACCCTTTTATCCATAAAATTTTATCAATGATTTTTTCTGCCATATTTTATTCAGGTCTCTTTTTGATTACGTGGGTCTTTCTAAACTTGCTGCCAACGAACAGGCATTGCCGAAGTGGTGGCTTTTTCAGCCACCACTTCGGCAATGCGATGTTAGCTGCTGCCCTTCTTTTTATAGAGTTTTATTGTGTCAATTAATGTGTTTTGTTTAAAGTGAAGAAAGGTCGGGTCATTACTTTTTTTATGATTGCCTGTTAAGTATAAATTCAACGTGTCTTGATTTAAATAAGTAAATTCTAAAACACCTCCAAGGCAACAACCTGTACCATCATTATCTAAGCCTAACCCATAATTATAACAACCTTCAAGTTCTTCATAATTATAATCTATTATTAATTGAAAAGAAGTGTCTTTTTTTACTACAGGTTCGTTGTCAATACATTCATATCCCCAATCGTTTTCAACCCAGACGTTTTTTATTTTAAAGGTTTTCCCGTTGTAAAGTTTAAATGTTTTTTGACTGCAATCCATTTCAAATTGAAAAACTTTATTGTCAAAAGCTTCTTTCAAGGTTTGGCTTCTACTGGGCATTCCTGTATTGTAGTCAATGCACTTAAGTCCACAACCAAAAAGTGTTGTCAAAATTGTTATAAAAACTATTTTCGTTATACGGTTTGTCGTCATAGGGTTGCAGCTAACATTCCGCTAAACGAAACTAGTTTCGTTAATTTCCACATTATCCTTTAAGCATAAGCATTGTAAAACAAGCATTTAGTTTTTTTGATATACGTTGCTAAAATACACTATTTCAGTTTATGGGTAAAAAAATTTAGTTTTTTTACTTACATCTTTTTCAATTTTCAACGGAGGAAGACGCTTTTGTAACAAATCCAGTTCCCTTTGTCATAAAAGTGTTCCGCTTTGTAACAAATCCTGTTCCCTTTGTCATAAAAGCGTTCCGCTTTGTAACAAATCCAGTTCCCTTTGTCATAAAAGTGTTCCGCTTTGTAACAAATCCAGTTCCCTTTGTCATAAAAGTGTTTCCCTTTGTAACAAATCCAGTCCCCTTTGTCATAAAAGCGTTCCGCTTTGTAACAAATCCAGTCCCCTTTGTCATAAAAGCGTTCCGCTTTGTAACAAATCCAGTTCCCTTTGTCATAAAAGCGTCTTGCTCCGTGCAAAAAAGGTGAAGACACAAAAAAAGCGTGAAGATTTTTATTAAATCTGTGTTTATTTAATGGACTCTCCAGTTCATAATTATAAACTCACCTTCAAATAGTCCACCATAGTTACAGCTTGTTTTGCTTCTTTCACATCGTGAACACGAAGAATTTTTGCACCTTTTTCCAAAGCAATTGTATTTAAAACAGTAGTTCCGTTTAACGATTCTTCACTGCTGATATTCAGTAGTTTATTAATCATTGATTTTCGAGAAATTCCCACCAAAATAGGAAGATTAAAATAGTTAAACTTATCTAAATTTTTAAGCAATGTGTAATTGTGTTGCAATGTTTTTCCAAAACCAAAACCAACATCTATAATTATTTTATCGAATCCTAATTTATTTAGCTTTTTCACACCATTTTCCATAAAATTCATCACGCTATTTGTTACATTTTGGTACACAGGTTCTTGTTGCATCGTTTGTGGTGTACCTTGTATATGTGTCAAAATGTAAACAACATTCAATCGGGCAACAGTTTCAAACATTTGCCCATCCATCGTTCCTCCCGAAATATCATTAATAATATTTGCACCTGCATTCACAGCTTTTTCAGCTATTTCAGCCCTAAATGTATCCACGGAAATAAGCACTGTTGGAAATTTTTTTCGCACCGAAACAATTACTTTTATCAATCGTTCTTCTTCTTCTTCTTTGCTAATATGGGTAGCATTTGGTCGGGTAGAATATGCTCCAATATCAATAATTTCGGCACCTTC
>JAYTXX010000163.1:0-12653 GCA_043742725.1 Bacteroidota bacterium
ATATTATTGAATAAGTTTATTTCTAATTTCAGCAGTTTTGTCTGTAAGTTGTTTCAATTGCTCTGGAGTAATTTTTGTATCAGCAATGCCATCAAAAATAGTTTTTATTTCATTTAAGTTTGTCATTACTTCGCTTATTCCAGCATTTTCAGCTTTGTAAGCATCTAACAATAAAATTAAATCGTTAAGTGCAGTTTTTTGAGAAGCAATTTTTGAAATTATAGCTTCATTTTTTGTTACATTTGCTACTGATGTTGCAATGTATAAGCCTTCAATCCAGCCGCCAGCAACAATAAGTGATGATATTCCAGGTTGTCCGTTTCCTCTCAAATAAGCATCGGCTTTCCAAAACGATTCGTTAATTATGTTTATTAATGAATCTTTATTCGACATATTTTCTTCAATACGAGATGTGGTTTTTTCATCAAACATTTCGTTGATTTTTAATGCTGCAGCCAATTTGTTTGTACAATTCAAATACACCATCGATTCTTGATTTTGGTCATAAATGCTTGTGAAACTTAAATCGGAACCATAAATTCCCAAATTGATTGCTTGCGATTTTATAGTTGAATATTTTGTTGCATTTTCAATTGGGTTTAAATATTTAGAATCATATTTAGCTCCTGCTGCTTTTAATAATTCAGCACTTTCAACTGGAGATGGAATAGCAGAAAAAACTTTTTGTGCTCTTGCATCTTTTTCCTTATTCATCGTACTGCTTGTGTCTGAAGTAGAAATATTTTCATTTTCAGTGGAGTTTCCACAAGCAACAAATAGTGCAGTTACTGCAATATATGATACAATTTTTGAAACAGATTTTAATTTCATAGTTTTTCTGATTATAAGTTTATGACCAAATATAGTATAATTATAAATATACTTTTAAAAGCAAATTTATTTTTTTGAAAAAAGTTTTCAGACAATAAAAATTATCCAATCATACTTTGTTGTTTCACACCCACCATTTCAATCACTGTTTTTATAATACTTTCAGTATCAAATTCACATTCAATGTGCAATTCTAATTGCTCTCCGTGTTCAATATATTTATCAGGAATGCCAAGTCGTTTTACGTGTGCACTGTAATTATTATCTGCCATAAATTCTAAAACAGCACTTCCCATTCCTCCCATAATACAACCATCTTCCACCGTAATTACTTTTGTATGTTTTGCAAAAACTTCGTGCAATAATTCTTCGTCAATTGGTTTTACAAAACGCATATCGTAATGTGCAGCTTTTATTCCTTTTTCTGTTAATGCTTTGCAAGCTGCTATTGCATAATTTCCAATATGTCCAATGGTTAAAATAGCAATATCATCTCCATTTTGAATGCGTTGCCCTTTTCCAATTTTTATTTTTTGAAATGGTTTTTTCCAATCAGTCATCACACCATTTCCGCGCGGATAGCGAATAGAAAAAGGTGCATTGGTTTCGGGCAATTGTGCGGTGTACATCAAGTTGCGCAATTCTTCTTCATTCATTGGAGCCGAAACAATCATATTTGGAATGCAACGGAAATAAGCTAAATCATAGGCTCCGTGATGTGTTGGTCCATCAGCTCCAGCCAATCCGCCTCTATCCAAACAAAACACAACAGGTAAGTTTTGCAATGCCACATCGTGTATCACTTGGTCGTAAGCACGTTGCATAAATGATGAATAAATATTACAAAATGGAATTAAGCCTTGTGTTGCCAATCCTGCCGAAAATGTTACTGCATGTTGTTCTGCAATTCCCACATCAAAAGCTCTATCGGGCATTGCTTTCATCATTATGTTTAATGAACTTCCGCTTGGCATTGCGGGAGTGATGCCCATTATTTTTGAATTTTTTTCGGCTAATTCTACAATTGTATAACCAAACACATCTTGATATTTTGGTGGTTGTGGTTCTTTCGGAACAATTTTTATAATCTCTCCTGTGTCTTTATTGAAAAGACCTGGAGCGTGCCACACGGTTTGATTTCCTTCTTCCGAAAATTTATATCCTTTTCCTTTTTGAGTTAAACAATGTAAAATTTTTGGTCCTGGAATATCTTTTAAATCTTGTAAAACTTTTGTCAATCGTTCCACATCGTGTCCGTCAACAGGTCCAAAATAGCGGAATTTCAACGATTCAAACATATTACTTTGTTTGAGTAAAGATGTTTTTACTCCATTCTCAATTTTAGATGCTATTTCTTGTGCGTTTGGTCCAAATTTGCTAATTTTTCCAAGTAAATTCCATACTTCATCTTTTACTTTATTGTAAGTATGAGAAGTTGTAATGTCCGTTAAATATTCTTTCAATGCACCAACATTGGGGTCAATGCTCATACAATTATCATTCAATACAACCAATAAATTAGAATTGGTAATTCCTGCATGATTCAATGCTTCAAACGCCATTCCTGCTGTCATAGCGCCATCGCCAATTACTGCAATATGTTGGCGATGTTTTTCGCCTTTGTAAGCCGAAGCAACAGCCATTCCTAATGCTCCACCAATAGAAGTAGAGGAATGTCCAACACCAAATGTATCGTATTCACTTTCGCTACGTTTTGGAAAACCACTAATGCCTTTGTAAATTCTATTTGTGTGAAAATTTTTTCTGCGACCTGTTAATATTTTATGTCCATAAGCTTGATGTCCAACATCCCAAACCAATTGGTCGTATGGTGTGTTGAACACATAATGCAAAGCCACAGTAAGTTCTACCACACCAAGACTTGCACCAAAATGTCCACCTTTTTTTGAAACCACATCAATAATAAATTGACGAAGTTCTTTGCTTATTTCAGGTAAGTCTTCTGTTTTAAATTTTCTTAAATCACTCGGATATTCAATTCTATCGAGCAGTTTGCCAGCTTTAAATTCCATTAACAGGATATTGTGTTTTAATATTGAAACAAATATAATACAAATTGCTGTATAGGTATTACAACAATTTGTAAATGGAAAGGTTTAATTTTTATTTCAGCACTTCGCCATCACTCAAGGTAATAATTCTATCGGTGCGTTCGGCAAAGTGCATATCGTGTGTAACAACTACAATTGATTGATTGAACGTATCTTTTAATTCTTTAAAAATTTCAAAAACATTTTGCGAATTTTTTGAATCCAAATTTCCAGTTGGCTCATCGCCAAAAATTATTTTCGGTTGATTAATTAATGCACGAGCAATGGCAACTCGTTGTTGTTGTCCGCCCGAAAGTTTATTTGCTTTTTTTAGTGCTTGGTCGCGCAAACCAAGTAAATCAAGCTTTTGGTAAGCCTGTTCTCTTATTTCTTCTTCGCTGTATTTTGCTAATTTCAATGCTGGTAAACACACATTTTCTAATACTGTAAATTCGGGTAATAAATAATGAAACTGAAAAACGAAACCAATTTTTTCGTTACGAATTTCTGCTAATTCATTTTTTGTTTTCAAACTTAAATCATCTCCATCAAAAAAAATGTGTCCTTTGTAATCGGTATCCAGTGTGCTTAAAACATAGAGTAATGTTGATTTTCCACTTCCTGATGAACCAACAATAGCTGCAAATTCTCCTTGTTTGATTTTAATATCTACATTTTTCAGTGCTTGAAATTCCACTGGGTCATGAAAATATTTGTTCAAATTTTTGGTTTCTATGATTAACTTTTCGTTCATTTTTTATTTACTTCTAATAATATCAATTGCATCTACTTTTGCGGCTTTTCGTGCAGGAATATATCCTGCTATGGAAGTGGCAATTAAACCAAAACAATAAGCAAATAAATAAAACGCAGGAGAGGAATTGAAATGCAAATATTCCATCGAAACAAAACCTTTTATATCCATACGAATACTTCCAACAATTTTTTGCATCACAAAGCCAAGCAATAAACCAAGCAATCCGCCAATAACTCCAATGATTAACGATTCGGTTAAAAATATTTTTTTGATATCAATGTCTTTGTAGCCAATAGCTTTTAAAATAGCAATGTCGGGCATTTTTTCATAAATAATCATCATCAGAATATTGAAAATTCCAAAACCAGAAACAATCAATATGGAAATAATAATTAAATAAGTAATTAAATTTTGAATTTTAAAAACGCTGAAAACGCTTGCATTGGCTTCTTTCCAGTCAACTGTTCTAAATCCAAATTTTGAATGATAATATTTTGCAAGCTCTTCTGATTTAGAAAAATCTTTCAATTTTATATTTATATCCGTAATGTATGAGCCATCTACTTGTAGAAGTTTTTGTGCGTTTCTAATATTAATATATGCTCTGCTTTTATCCACTTCGGTTAATCCACTATGATTAATTCCTACAATTTTCATATCGAGATTAACTCCCAAAGGAGAAGTAACCGTAATGTTGTCGTTTATTTTTGCTCCCAACAAATCAGCAAGTCCATCGCCTAAAATAATTCCATTTGGTATCGTTTCTAATTTGGTAATATCGCCTTGTTTCATATTTTTTGAAACATCAAACAAAATATTTTCTTTCACAATATTCACTCCCGAAACACGACCAGCAATTTGTGAAATGCCAACTTTGAAAATTGCTTGAGAGCCTAAAAATGGCGATACACCAGCAACTCGTGCATCTTTTTCTAAAATAGAAATAATTTGATAGCCATTTTTTATTTTAGTTTGTTCATCTTTTGGCTTTTGATTTTGAACAACATTCCAATGATTTTTTTGCGAATAAAATTTCTCTAAAATACTTGATCTGTTTTTTTCTGCTTCATTGTATATTCTAATGTTTGCAGTTGTATTCACTGTTTCTTGAATAAAAAAATCTTGAAATCCCGACATCAATCCTGCTTGAAAAATAAAAATAGCAATACCAAAAGTTACTCCAAGCATAGCAACAATTGTTTGTCGCTTTTTGGAAAACAAATGTGTTAATGCAATTTTTAAAAGTGGGGATTGCTTCATTTTTTTATAAGCTCTGTATTTTCATCAATGCCACTTGTTATTTCTACAAACTCTAAATCTTCTGCACCCTTTGTTATTGTTGTTAATTCATCGCTACCTTTCATTTTTATTTTGTTTCCTTCAATTAAAAATTCGCGAGGAATTACCAAAACATTTTTCTTTTCAGAAATAATAATATTGGCTTCTACTGACATTCCAGAATAGATTAAAATAGTTTCGTTTAACAAAATTGATGCAATTACTTTTGATGTTTTGTTCGATTGATTTATGCGTGGATACGATTCTAACACTTTTCCTTTGAAACTTTTTTCTTTATACGCATCAATTAAATAAACAATTTCTTGGTCTTTTTTTATCAACGAAACATCTGTTTCATCAACACTTAATTCTACTTCATATTTTTCGCCATCACCAATTTCCATCAACACAATTTGAGTATTTACAAGCTCTCCTTCTTTCGGAATAATATCATATACTTTTCCATTTACAGCCGAAGTAATGGTATAATCATTTTTGTTTGATACTTGTGCATCGTACTGAATTTGGGCATTTTCAAGCTCCACACGAATTTTATCTCGTGTAGTATTTAATGAATTTACGGTTTTCAAATAATTTTGTTTTGAAATATCAAACTGTGTTTTTGCTTGGTCGGTTTGTAATTTAGAAGTTGCATTTTCTTTCATCAATGATACAAAACGTGTGTAGTTTGTGGAGTCTAATTCGTATTTCGATTTTGCTGAAGCAACATCTTGTTTCAATGCAGTGATGAATGCAGAATTTTCATTTGCATTTTTTTGTGCAAGTTCTAATAAATTTTTTGCTGTATTTACATTCAGTTCACTCACTTCGCTTTTTATGGTCATCAATGCTTGCCCTATTTTTACTGAATCGCCAACATGAATATGAATTTTTTCAATGTATCCAGGCAGTTTGCTAAAAACTTTATAATCATTCAATGGATAAATTTTTCCAGAAGCATATACTGCTTGTGTAATATCTTTGCGAACGGGAACTGTTGAATCGCCTGATTTTTTGCAGCTTGCAAACAATACAATGATTGAAAAAATGAGTGTGATTTTTTTCATGTTGTTTTTATTTTTTACCAATAATTCCTAAATGTGTGTTGTTAAAACTATCGTTGTATTTTAGTCCGTAACCAAAAATTCTATCCATTGAAGCGTGTGCAAATAAAATAATTCCGACAAACTGAATAGTTATATTCGAAACATATATTCCGATTAAATAAATAATAATAGCAACTGCTTTGTGATGTGCAAAGTTATATAAATATGCTCCAATTTTTGTGTTTATTAGATAACCAATCATGCTTATATCTGGCGCAAGAATAAGAGCTGGAAACCACCACCAAGCTATATTTACTTGGTTGAATAAATATATTGAAAATAAAAATTGAGCCAGTTCTTCAAGTCGTAAAATATTTTTCATTTGTAATGAATTAAAAAAGGCTTTGCAAAATTTGCAAAGCCTTTCTGATTTTTTAATAATCTAAATTTCCGTATTCTATTTTTTTTCCTCTAATATAAAATACAAATCGAGTAATTAAAATAAAAAATGGGATATACATTATAACATTTGGTAGTCCCAACTGTTTTAAAATAATTTCTGATTTACGTTTTAATCTTTCTGAAATTAAATACATTGCAGGAACCAAAAGTAAGGTTAGAAGTGTTGCGAATCCTAAACCAAAAATCATTGTCCATGATAATGGTCCCCAAAACACAACGCTGTCGCCACCCATATATAAATGAGGATTTCCAGAAGCAAACAATGTTTCAAAATCAATGTTCAATCCAACTGCTAATGGAATTAATCCAAGAATTGCAGCAATGGATGTTAAAATAACTGGAGTCATACGTGTACGACCAGCTTCCACTGTTGCGTCCCACAAACTCATTCCACCTTCTCTTGATAATTCTGCAAACTCAATTAATAAAATTCCATTTCGGACTACAATTCCTGCCAAGGCAACAATTCCAATTCCTGTCATTACAATACTCATGTCCATTTTAAAAATAGCAGTACCTAACAATACACCTATCACACTGAAGAAAATTTCTGTTAAAATGATAAATGGTTTTCCAACTGAATTAAATTGCAATACAAGGATGAATAAAATTAAACCAATAGAAAGCATCATTGCATTTCCTAAAAATGCGCCTGTTTCTTTTTGTTCTTCTTGTTCACCTGTAAAATCAACAACTACATGTCCTACGGGTTTAAATGTAGCAGCCGCTTTTTGAACTTTTGCAACCACTTCGTTTGGATTAAATCCTTCCGATACATTTGATGAAAGCGTAATTACACGTTTTTGCATTTTACGTTTGATACCACCATACGTGTTGCTGTATTGAATATCAGCGAAAGCAGAAAGAGGAACACTTCTTAAAATTCCACCCATGTTCATATCACGGAAAGTAATTTTTAAATTTCTCAATGCCTCTATATTATTTCGTTGATCGTATTGATAACGCAGTTGAATTGGGTATTCATCTTTTTCATCACGCAACTTACTCACTTCCCAACCAAACACAGCATTTCTGATTTCGCCACCAATTGTAAAAGTAGAAATCCCTTCACGATTTGCTCTTTCTCTATCAATGTTAAAAACAATTTCTGGTTTATTACTTTCGAAATCGGATTTTAAATTTTCCACTCCTTCAATTTTTTGTTCATCCAAAAAAAGTTTTAATTGATTTGCGTTGTTTACCAATTCATCAAAATCATCTCCTTTTACTTCAATGTTGATAGGCTTCGGAACAGGAGGTCCAGCTTGTTCTTTCGACACAGTAATATCTGCACCAGGAATATTCCATTGCAATTTTTGTAAATCAGATAAATATTTTGCTGTAGATTCTCCATTACGTTTTGCAAACTGCACAAATGAAATTGCAATTTTACCACGATTAGCATGTTCGCTCTGGTCTTGGTCTTGTGGGTCGGTAATTCCTCTTGTAACATTTGTAATAATTGATTTTACAATTTTATTTGAATCTCCCAAAACAGCATTTACTTTTGATTCTACCAGAAACATTACTTTATTTGTTTCAGCAGGATCGGTTCCTTCAGGTAATTTTACATACACATACACAAAATTCGGATCACCAGAAGGAAAGAAAACTACTTTTGGACTACGAGCTGCAAAGAAAATAATTGCAAACACAAACAATAAAAATGTTCCCAAAAGAGCCAACCACGGGCGTTTTAGGAAACGAATCAAAAAACGAGTATAGCGTTCACGAATTGCTGGCCATACTTTAGTTTGAAATTTCTCAATTACTTTATACAAGAACAAACGATGAAGCACCATAAAGAAAGCAAAGAATAAAACCAAGTTACCAAATGCTGGATGACCCATTACGTGTGATAACAAAGCTGCAACAAAATACAATAACAATTGTACAATTGCCATACGAGATAATTTTCCGTACTTCTGCTTTTCTTCATCGTGTGTTTTCATAAAATCAACTGCAAAAACAGGGTTGATAATATAAGCCACAAACAAAGAAGCAAGAAGTGTAATGATTAAAGTTACAGGTAAGAAAAACATAAACTTACCAATGATACCACTCCAAAAAGCAAGCGGAATAAAAGGTGCAAGCGTAGTAAGTGTTCCACTTAACACAGGTAGGAAAACCTCGCCAGCAGCCATTTTTGCTGCATCTTTTATTTTCTTTTTTCCATTATCAAAAATACGATGTGTGTTTTCTATAACCACAATGGCATCGTCCACCACAATTCCGAGAGCCAATAAAAAGGCAAACAAAACAATCATGTTTAAAGTAAAACCAATGCTTGGCATAAACAAAAAGGCTATGAACATTGATAATGGAACAGATGAAGCAACGAAAATAGCATTGGTTACACCCATAAAAAACATCAAAATAAAAGTTACCAAAACAAATCCGATGATGATTGTATTAATCAAATCGTGCAAAGTCAAACGTGTTTGGTCAGATTGATCGCCTGTTACAGTTACTTTTAAATCTTTAGGAAAATTTTCTTTTTGCATTGTTTCAATCAACGCATTTATTTTATCAGATGCTTCAATTAAGTTTTCTCCCGAACGTTTTACAACTTGTAATGTGATTACGTTTTTTCCTTCTAAACGTGCGTAACTATCTTGTTCTTTATTTCCATCTACAACTTCTGCAACATCTTTCAAATAAAGCTTTGCACCTGTTTGAGAAACGATTACTAAATTTTTAATTTCTTCAACAGATTCAAATTGTGCTTTAATAGAAAGATTGCGTTTCATTCCATCCATTGGAACCAATCCTCCTGAAATGTTCATGTTTTCATCGTGCACTGCTTTATAAATATCATACATAGATATTGTAGCTGCTTGCATTTTAAACATATTCACATTGATTTGAATTTCACGATCTAACGCACCCACCATTGTTACTTTGGTGATTTCTTTCATTCCTTCAATTTTATCTTTCAAATCATCAGCATAACTTTTCAATTTTTTCAAATCCATTTTTCCAGCCATGTTCACATACATAATTGGTAAATCGGAAAAAGAAACTTCTTGAACAGATGGTTGACGAGTAAGATCTTTTGGAAGGTCGTTTGCCGCTTTATCCACAGCATCTACAACTTTTTGTTTGGCTACAGCTACATCCACACTGGTATTAAATTCTACCATTATGATGGAAAAATCTTGCAAAGAAGTAGAGTTAATTTTCTTCACTCCAGAAATAGATTTTAATTGTTTTTCAATTGGTTTTGTAACCAAGTTTTCGATATTGGTTGGCGTATTTCCAAAATATGGCGTGTTAATATAAATGGTTGGAACAACAATATCTGGAAAGCTTTCTTTCGGTAAACTGTTGTAGGATTTTATTCCAAACATCACAATAAAAAAGGTAAGTACATAAATACTTATTTTATTATCGATAGCCCAACTTGATGGTTTAAATTCTTTAAATTTCATATCTGTTTTATTTTTTTTAGCAAATGCATTGAGCATTTGTTATTTTTTGTATTCAATTATATCAGCATCATTAATAATGTCGTAACCCAAAGTTACAAGAGCATCACCTTCTTTTAAACCGCTTGTTACTTCAGCCATTCCACGATATTCTTTTCCAAGTGTGATAATTTGTTTTTTTGCTTTATTGCCATTTGCTACATAAACATAAGAAGCATTGTTCTCATCTTTTTGAATGGTTCTAACTGGGATTGTCATTACAGGTATTGCCGATAAATAATCGTTGATGTTTAATCTTGCAACCATATTTGGATGATATTCTTTTTTGTTATCTAATAAAACTTCAACAGTAAATGTTCTGCTTGAATTATTAATTGTACGAGAAACAAAATCCACTTTTGTAACAATAGAATCTTGCATATCAGGAAAATGAATAAATACTTCACTGCCTTTTTTAATTTTAGAAGCGTAGCTTTCTGCTACTTCGGCTTTCACTTTTAAGTTTGAAAAATTAATAACACGAATAGCGGGAACGCCAGGAGCAACAGCTTGTCCCACTTTAATATCCACTGCATCTACAGTTCCGCTGATTGGAGAAATAATTTTAGACATACGCAATTGTTCTTGCATTGCTGCCATTTTTTTCTCCATACTTTCTTTGTTTGTTTTTGCTTGAAGAAATTGAATTTCAGTACCAATTTTTTGGCTCCATAGATTTTTTTGTTTTTCATAAACTTGATTTACCAAATCAGTATTGGTTTGTAAATCGGAAATTTGTTGATAGATTGCACGTGCATCTGTTTCTGCAAGTACTTGTCCAACGTGCACTTCATCGCCTGTTTTCACATTTATTTTTGTAATTGTTCCTGGCATTTCAGAACTCAATGAAACATTTTGATCAGCATCCACACGACCTTGAACATCAATATAGTTTTTAAAAATATTTGTTTTAAGTATTAGCACTGCCACCGAAATTCCTGTTTCTACAGAGTCGCCAATAAGTCTTTTTTGTTTTGCAAGAACGGTATCTATTTTCACTTGCAAGTTTGAAATTTCAGAACGAAGATCGCTTTCTTCTTTTTTTAATGCTTCTATCTGCGTTTTTTTATCATCGGCAGAACCGCAGGCAATAAGGATTAAAGTAAGAGTTGGAATTAAGATTAATTTTTTCATCTTTTTTTATTGTTGAATTGTTAAAGCCTCACCCTTAATCCCTCTCCGAAGGAGAGGGGCATTGCGAAAGCTGTGTTTATAATTATTTTATTTATTTTTCTTTTAGTGTTCTCCTGCCCTCTCCCTTTCGGGGAGAGGATTAAGGAGAGGGGCTGTTATTTTAAGTTTCCGTTTGCTTTATCAAAATCTATTTTTGAAACAATGGCTTCAAACAATGCGCTGAAATAGTTTGTTTGTGCTTCTTTCAAAGCTGTTTCTGCATTTATCATTTCTAAATTTGAACCAACACCTTGTTCATATTTTAATTTTGAAACACGCACAACATCTTCTGCTACTGCAATATTTTTTTTCTGATTTTCTAACGAAGCATTTGCATTTTGCAAATTAGTAGTTGAAGAAGCTAATTCTAAATCGATGGATTGTTTAATTAAATCCATATTGTTTTCTGTTTTTTGCAACGACAGCTTTGCTTGTTGCATTTTAAAATGGCGCTGTCCGCTGGTAAAAATTGGCATTGTAAATTTTGCACCAATCAATGCTGTTGGATACCAAGGAGTACTTGAGTTAAACATATCAAATTCTGAACGATAAGAGCTTCCGCTCAATGCTCCATAAGCAAATCCAGTTGGTAGATATGCCAAACGATTTCGTTTCAAATTCAATTTTGCTAAATTCTTTTGTGTTTCAAGTAATGAATATTCAACACGTTTTGTGTAATCAAATTTTTGTGCCGAAATATCTTTTGCAGCTTCAAATTTTACATCGGCTAATTTATCAGTAAGTGTTATGGAGTTATTAATATCCATTCCCATTTGATATTTTAATAAATACATTCCCAATGCTAATAAGCGTTGTACTTTTTCTTGTTCAATAACCAAATTGTTGTAGGTAACAGTTAATCTATCGTAATCAATTTTTTCTACAAAACCATTGTCAAACAAAGCTTTTGTATCGTCCATTGCTTTTTTTACACGAGCCACATTTGCATCCATTAACTTTATTCGCTCTTCATTTACAAGCACCGTGTAATAGGCTTTACTAACAGTTGCTGATGTTTCAATTTTTGTGCGTTGAGTTGCTTTGCTCGATAATTCTACATAAACTTTTGAAGCTTTTAATCCTAAAAAATAATCGCCACTAAAAAGCAATTGACTTGCATCTAATCCTGCAGTTGCTTGATATTGTGTTCCAAATTTTACACTTGCAAAACTTCCTTTTGGTCCGCCAAAAAATTCAGCAGGAATAAGTGATGTTGGAATTTCAACAAAGTCTTTTACATCAAAACTGGAATTGATTTGTGGCAAACCCATTCCAATAATTTCGTTCACTTTGTTTTTTGCAATGGCTTCGTCAATCACTGCATTTTTTACGTTTGTTTGGTTTTGCATTGCAAAGTCAATGGATTGTTGCAAAGAAAAATTAGCGTTTGCATTTTCTTTTGTTTGTGCAAAAGAATGGAAACACATTATTCCAAAACCGATTATTAAACTTATTTTTTTCATATTTTTTGTTTTATTCTTCTTCAATAATTTGTTTGTATTTGTTAATTAATTTATGTCCTTTTAATGTAGAAATGCCATGTAAAAAATGGTCAATCAAACTAAGTTGCACATCTATAATTTTAAAT
>JAYTXX010000164.1:0-13708 GCA_043742725.1 Bacteroidota bacterium
TTCCGTAAGCAGTATAGTCCACATCTTCTGGATTTTTTGCATCAATCATATGAACAGTATGTCCATTAATAATGAGTGCTTTTTTTTCTAAATCTTCAATAATAGTTCCAGGGAATTGTCCGTGAACAGAATCGGTACGCAACAAATCGGCACGTTTAATAATTTCTTCGTCACTACTTCCACGAGTTACAATGGCTTTTAATCGCAATTGTTCGCCTTTTCCAGCTTGTGCAATTAGTTCACGAGCAGCCAATCGTCCAATACGTCCAAAACCAAATAACACTACATCTTTAGGAGTAATGTTATGTTGCACACCAATAAAATCGACTAATTTGTTTTTCAAAAAATCTTCAGCAGTTTTAAAACTTTCACGCTCTTGTTGAAATTCAAAAGCCAATTTGCCAATATCAATGCGAGAAGGGCAGATGTTCATTTTCTGAATTTCAGTTGCAATCAACATTGTTTCTTCTACAGTTATGGTTTTTCCAACCACATTTTTTGCATAGTGATGTAAGTTAATAATTTCGCTCGCACTTCTATCCACCAATTGATTACGGAATAATATCAACTCAATTGATTTTTCAAACCATAGTTTTCCAATAATATTGATTAAATCAATAGCCGCTTTTTCGTGTCCAATCCATTCATTCAATTCAGCTTCGTATGAGCTTTTAGCTTTACCTTTTGTAGGTTCCATTGTTTCGAGTGTCATAATTTATATGATTAAAATGTTTTTATTTTTGCAGCCACGAAATTAAAAAAAATAACCGCACAAACATTAGTCTTTTTGTAATCGTTTATTAGACTAGGTTTGTGCGGTTATTAGAGCATTTCGCTACTTTTTATTTTATCCTAAATATGTTTTTAAAAGTTTACTTCTAGAATTGTGGCGCAATCTACGAATTGCTTTTTCTTTGATTTGGCGAACACGTTCACGAGTCAAATCAAATTTAGCACCTATTTCTTCCAATGTTAATCCGTGATTGATTCCAATTCCGAAAAACAATTTTACCACATCACGTTCTCTTTCTGTTAATGTAGAAAGTGAGCGTTCAATTTCGCGTTGCAACGATTCGTTCAATAAACCACTATCAGCACGAGGTGAATCGTGATTTACCAATACATCTAATAAGCTATTTTCTTCACCATTCACAAATGGAGCATCCATTGACACATGACGACCAGAAACACGCATCGTATCAGCTACTTTATCTTGAGGTAATTCTAATAAAGTAGATAATTCTTCAGCACTTGGTTCACGTTCAAATTCTTGTTCTAATTTAGAAAATGCTTTGTTGATTTTATTTAATGAACCAACTTGGTTTAATGGCAAACGAACAATACGAGATTGTTCGGCTAATGCTTGAAGAATGGATTGACGAATCCACCAAACGGCATAAGAAATAAATTTAAAACCACGTGTTTCATCAAATCGTTTTGCTGCTTTTATCAAACCCAAATTTCCTTCATTAATTAAATCGGGTAAACTCAATCCTTGATTTTGATATTGCTTGGCAACAGATACTACGAAACGTAAGTTAGATTTTGTTAGTTTTTCAAGAGCGGCTTGATCCCCATCTCTAATTTTTTTTGCTAATACTACTTCTTCATCAGCATTAATCAACTCCTCGCGACCAATTTCTTGAAGATATTTATCCAAAGAAGCACTTTCACGATTGGTAATTGATTTGGTTATTTTGAGTTGTCTCATTTTGTGGGTTGTTGTTTAATTTGTGTTACAAATGTAGTCTAAAATTGCCTTGTTTTTGCATTTTCCGTATAAGTTTTTTATCATTATTTATTAAAAAATGGATAAATGCGTATTACAATTCTTTAAAGTGCTTTTTTTGAACGATTAATGTTTCATGTTTTTTTATTAACATGCAATTACAATCCAAAACCATAATATGCTCTCATTCCATTTGGATAAATTCCTTCAATTAAAATGCCATTTTTTTTGTTTTCAACCGAAGCATTCAAATCTTCAACAGAGTTTATTTTTTTATGGTCAATGCTTGTAACTATAAATCCTTCTTTTATTCCTGCGCTCAATAGTTTTCCTGCATTTAGTTTCTTAATTTTCAAACCAGCATCTACACCTAATTTTTTCTTTTCCGAATCGTTTATTGGTTCAAAAATAGCACCTAAAGTAGCTACTGCTTCAGCTTTTGGCTTTTCAACAATACTTGTATTTCCATCTTTGTTTTTCAAAATTACTGCAATCACTTTTTCTTCGTTGTTGCGTTTTATGGTAACATTTACTTTATCTCCAGGGCGATAACGGCTTACTTGTTCTTGCAATTCTGGAACATTGTTCACATCCATATCTCCAATTTTTGTAATAATATCACCATCTTTTATTCCAGCTATTTCAGCCGAACCACCTTCTGTTAAAGCATTTACATACACACCTTTTAGTTGATTAATGTTTTTTTCTTTTGCTAATTTTGCATCTAAATCGCGAATGCTCACACCAATAAATCCACGTTGTACTTCACCAAATTCAAGCAAATCGGCAACAACTTTGCGTGCCATATTTACAGGTATTGCAAATGAATAACCAGTGTAGGAACCTGTGTTTGAAGCAATAGCTGAATTTATTCCAATCAATTCTCCTTTTGTATTTACCAATGCACCACCACTATTTCCAGGGTTTACAGCTGCATCGGTTTGTAAATACGATTCCACCGAATTTATTCCATTGGAAGGGTCGTTTTCCAAAGCATTGATGTTGCGTGCTTTTGCACTTATAATTCCAGCAGTTACAGTTGATGTTAGGTTAAACGGATTTCCAACTGCCAATACCCATTCGCCAACTTTTACATTGTCTGAATTTCCATAATTCATAAATGGCAGATTGGTTTCTTTTATTTTCAAAAGTGCCAAATCAGTTGTAGGGTCTTTTCCTATTAATTCGGCAGTATAAGTACGTTTGTCGTTCAAGGTAATTTCAATTTTATCAGCATTATCAATCACATGATTATTGGTAACAATGTATCCATCTTGCGAAATAATAACTCCCGAACCGCTTGCTGATGCTTCGCGTTGCTGTGGGTTGTGTTGTCCAAAAAAGTCGCGAAATGGATCAAATGTGTAAAATTGATTTTGATTACTAATAGCATAAGTAGTTTTAACATTCACTACCGAATGAACCGAAAGTTCGGCAGCAGTAGTAAAATCAATATTTGTTTCGGGATTCGCACTCGGTAAATTCACAAATTTAACGGGTGTTGCATAGCTAACTTGGCTGGTTAATGAACTGCTGTTGGATTTTTCAAATAAACGATTAAGACCCAAAGCTGTAATTCCGCCAATGCTTGCAATTACAAAAATGCTTACAATCTTTTTCATAGTTTTAATGGTTTTAAGGTTATAGATTTTAGTTGTTTTTTCTGTGAGTGCTAACACAAATTTTGTTCCTTTAGTATTTATAAAAATTATTTTTAACAATAATTAACAGGCATTTGCAAAGGTTTTTTACCTTTACCACAAAGTTTTTAAAATCAATTTTAGTACACAAAATAAAAATCAAATTTTTAGGCTAATTATTTTTTTAATTAATGATAAACTTTAGAGAAAAAACACAAGTATTTTTATTGGGACTAATGTTCGGATTGCTACTTGGCGGTGGTTTTTTCATTCTTAAATTAGATGATTATTTCAAAGAATTAAATTTCTATAAAAGTTTAGCAAAAACATTTACTACCAATCAAACAATTGCTTCTGCTTCAAAAGAAGAGCAGGAGGGAAGCATTTCCGAAAAAGATAAAAAAGAAACAGAACATGTTGTAAAAACAAAAGCTGTTTCAATGCCCGATTCTTCTTTGATAAAACCAAATAAAGATGAAACTATTTTAGATACTGATACTTTAACATTGAGCAACAATAACAATGATTCTTTAAGAGCATTGACTGAAAACACAGATGATATTATTGTTAAAAAAGATGAATTGCTTAACACAAAAACTTTGGAAATAAATAATTTGAGTTTGGTTGCCAATCGTAACAATACAAAAGACTCCTTACTTCAAAAAGTAAGTGGAATAAAAGAAAATTCAAAGCAACTTATCAATGTTGAATTTTGGCAATCGCCTTTAAATTATAAAGGTTATAAAATGACTAAATTCAAAATTGTGGTGTATGGAATTGATTTTTCTGAAGCATTAAAAGTGTATTCGATTGACGATGCTGTTTATTTAAAAAACAATACTTCTGTTTACAAACTCGACAACTCCTCTGATTTTAAGCCTTACGAGCGCATCACAGATGAAAACATCATTAGTAAATTAAAATAAATTTATGCAAATTCAGTTTACGAAATATCAAGGAACGGGCAATGATTTTATCATTATAGATAACCGAGATTTGAAATTAAAAAAGCTTACAACTCCACAAATAGCAAAGCTTTGCGACAGAAGATTTGGAATTGGTGCAGATGGATTAATGCTGTTGCAAAACAAATTGGATTATGATTTTGAAATGATTTATTACAATTCCGATGGAAACGAAAGTAGTATGTGTGGCAATGGAGGTCGCTGTATTGTTGAGTTTGCGCGAACATTGAATTTAATTAAAGACAAAGCAAAATTTTATGCCATTGATGGCGAACACGAAGCTTTTTGGAAAAAAGAATACATTTCATTGAAAATGAAAGATGTAAACGAAATAGAAATGAATGCTAATTTTTGTTTCTTAAACACAGGTTCTCCGCACTATGTAGCATTTGTAAACGATGTGAAAAATTTTGATGTGTTGAGTCAAGGAAAAAAAATTCGTATGAATGCACGTTTTCAAAAAGAAGGTACAAATGTTAATTTCATTGAAAAGCACTACAACGATTTGTTTGTAAGAACCTACGAACGTGGTGTGGAAGCAGAAACCTATTCTTGCGGAACAGGAGTAACAGCAGCCGCTTTGGTAGCATCGTTAAGAAATGTTTCTACTGCAACAGATTTTTGCGATATAAAAACTTTGGGAGGAAATTTAAAAGTTAAATTTCAAAAACACAGTGATAATACCTTCACTGATATTTGGTTAGAAGGTTCAGCAAAATTTGTATTTAAAGGTGAAATAGAACTCTAATTTTATTTTTCATTGCAAACGAATATTTCAAATAAAATTAATTTCAATCACTCTTTTTCCGAAAAAGATTTACTAAAAGGAGTGTATGTTGTTATGCTTCATGCAACTCGAATTCCGCCACACATAGGTATTGTTGTTGATAAAAAATACTTTTCATTAACCATAAAAGGACAAGAAATAAATCATTCCATTGAAGCACTTATTAAAAATATAAACATCAGAAAAATACCAACAGTATTTTTTAAAATAAAATCAAATTCAACATTTACAACACACGATTTAAAAGAGAAAATAATAAATCACATTCTGCAATTTAAGGCTGTGGAAATAGATGTTGCAACTTGTTTAAGTCCAGTGAAATTATTTTTTGAAGCATATACTATACAAACCAACGATGTAAATTATATTTATGAATTAATTCCTAAATTGGCTGAAGAAGAATTGATTGAAACGTGCAGTTCACTGTTCGTAGATGAAGCCAACTATCAATTACCAATTTACAACCAACAGCAAATTGATGATGAAATAAAAAATGTGAAAAATATTGCTTTAAGTATTTTAAATAAACCGAAGAAAAATGAAATTGGAAAATGAATTTATAACCTTGCGAGCAACTGAACCTGCCGACATTGATGTGCTTTATAATTGGGAAAATGATTCTGAAAATTGGAATGTAAGTAGCACTCAAACTCCATTCTCTCGTTTCGTTTTGGAACAATACATTACAAGTGCTCACCAAGATATTTATACTACCAAGCAATTGCGTTTAATTATTTGTGATAAAGAAAACAAAGCTGTTGGTTGCATTGATTTATTTGATTTTGAACCCAACCATTTACGAGCTGGCATTGGGATTCTTATTGCCGAAAAAAGCGATAGAAGAAATGGTTATGCTTCGGAAGCATTGAAATTGCTGACAAATTACTGTTTCACAACTTTGAACTTGCACCAAATTTATTGTAACATTACTACTGATAACGAACCAAGTATTTTGCTTTTTCAAAAGCATGGTTTTCAAATTACAGGAATAAAAAAACAATGGATACGCGAAGCAAGCAATTATAAAGATGAATTGTTATTGCAATTGATTCGTTAAATTTACCGCAAGAATCAATTGCTTTATGAAAGTTTCTTTTCGCAACATTATTTTATTTTTTTCATTTTTAGTTGTATTACTATTAATGGGAAATTGCGGAAATTCTTCGGAACAAAATTTCAATAAAGAACAAACTGACAAATATCTAAACCATAGTGATACTGCACATTATGTTGGCATAAATACTTGCAAACTTTGTCATCAAAGTATTTACAATTCGTTTATCGAAACTGGAATGGGAAAAAGTTTTGATGTGGCAAGTAAACAAAAAAGTTCTGCAAAGTTTGATAAACACACTGTTATTTATGATAAGTACAAAGATTTCTATTATCATCCATTTTGGGATAATGATAGTTTAAAAATAATGGAGTTTCGATTGCAAGGAAAAGATACGATTTACAAACACATTGAAAAGGTTGATTATATTGTAGGTTCGGGGCAACATACTAATTCGCATATTTTTTCTACCAATGGTTATTTGCATCAAATGCCAATGACTTATTACACCCAAAAGCAAACGTGGGATTTTCCGCCAGGTTTTGAAAATGGCTTCAATACACGTTTTTCACGCAAAATAGGATTGGAATGTATGAGTTGCCATAACGCACTTCCTGATTTTCAACAAGGTTCGGAAAATAAATTTAATGCTATTCCCGAAGGAATAAATTGTGAGCGATGCCACGGACCGGGCAGTATTCACGTACAACAACGTTCTACAGGAACAAAAATTGATACATCAAAATACATTGATTATTCAATTGTAAATCCAGGAAAGCTTCCTATTGATTTACAATTTGATGTTTGCCAGCGTTGCCACTTGCAAGGAAATGCAGTGTTGAAAGAAGGGAAATCGTTTTTTGATTTTCGACCAGGAATGAAACTGTCAGATTGCATCACCACATTTTTACCACGTTACAAAGATGCAGATGATAAATTTATTATGGCTTCGCATGCTGATAGATTAAAGCAAAGCAAGTGTTTTATAGAATCTGCAAAAACAAAATCCGATACAAGTTTGCTTCGTCCTTACAAAAACGCACTTACTTGTGTTACCTGTCACAATCCTCACGTAAGTGTTAAATTCACAGGGAAAGAAGTGTTTAACAATGCTTGTAAAAATTGTCATAACGAAAAAAAGAACAACTTGTTGTGCAACGAAAAACCTGAAATTTTAAAAGCAACTAACAATAATTGTGTGAGCTGCCACATGCCAAAATCGGGCTCTATTGATATTCCACATGTTACGGTTCACGACCATTACATTCGCAGACCAATGAAAAAAGAGGATGTAGAAAAGATAAAAGAATTTATTGGTTTGTATGCTGTGAATGAAAAAAATCCAAATAATAAAATTAAAGCAAAAGCATACATTCAGCAATATGATAAATTTGAATACAATCCCGTTTACCTTGATTCTGCTCAAAAGTACTTGAGTGAAAAAACATTAAATGATGTAAAAGAAAATTTTGAAACACTAGTTCATTTGTATTTTATAAAAGAAAATTTTGGTAAAATTCTTTCGTTTGTCAATCAGCTTGGGAAAGAAAATTTATTAAACACTGTACTCACAAAAAAATCGTGGAGCAACGATAATGCTTGGACACTTTACCGCATTGGCGAAGCTTTTTACAATAACAAACAAATTACTGAAGCCTATTTATTTTACAAAAAAGCAGATGAATTAGCACCATTCAATCCCGAATTTAAAAACAAATTAGGTGTTTCGCTAATGGCTCAAAATAAAACAGCAGAAGGCATAAAAATATTTGAAGCTACGGTAAAAGAGAATCCTAAATTTGTACAAGCGTTAAATAATTTAGGTTATGCGTATTTGGTTACTGGAAAAACAATAGAAGCTGAAAGTATTTACAAAAAGGCATTAGCACTTGATCCTGACTATGAACCTTTGTTGATGAACCTTGCAGGATTTCATATTTTCAAGAAAAACTATAAAGAAGCGCAACAAATTTTGAAAACTATTTTGAAGAAAAATCCACAGAATACACAAGCTCAACAAGTGTTGGAGCAATTGAAACAAAACAAACTGTTGTAAATTGAATGGCAAAATCTAAAAAGACATCTTTTTTCAAAAAAATTCTAATATCAATATGTTTGATTGTATTGATTTTGGGTGGAGTTGGAGCATATTTTACTTACAAAACCATTTACAAACCAAATATAAATTTAGGAGATAAAAAATCGCAATTTATTTACATCCCAACAGGTTCAAAGTTTGAAACTGTGGTAACTATTTTAAGCGAAAACAATATGCTTGAAAACCGTTCAAGTTTTGAATGGCTTTCGGAGAAGAAGAAATACAAAAACAATGTGAAAGCTGGAAAGTATCGCATTTTAGCAAATATGAGCAATAATCAGCTTATAAACTTGCTGAAAGCAGGTATTCAAGAACCTGTAACATTTAATTTTAATGGCTTGCGAACCATCAACGATTTGATTAGAAGAGTTAGCAATCAAATTGAAGCTGATTCGTTGAATTTGTATTACAGTTTAAATGATAATTTGTTTCTGAAAAAATATGGTTTTAACCGAAACAATGCTATTTCAATGTTTATTCCAAACACTTACACATTTTATTGGAATACTTCGCAAGATGAATTTTTAGATGCAGTTTTAACAAACTATCATAACTTTTGGACAGAAACACGCATACAAAAAGCACAAAAAATTGGCTTTTCGGTAGCAGAAGTTACCACTTTAGCATCTATTGTTCAAAGCGAGCAATGTTGCGATAATAACGAAAAGAAAGTTATCGCTGGATTATACATCAATCGTTTAAAAAAAGGAAAAGAATTGGAATCGGATCCTACGGTTATTTATGCCATTGGAAATTTCGCTATACAACGTGTAAGCTTTGAACAATTGCATTTTCAGTCGCCATACAATACATATTTGAATAAAGGTTTGCCACCAGGACCAATTTGTTTTGTTCAACAATCGAGTATGGATGCAGTGCTTAATTATTCCAAAAACGATTATATTTTTATGTGTGCAAAAGAGGACTTTTCGGGCAAACATAATTTTGCTAAAAATTACCAACAGCACCTTGCAAATGCAAAGAAATACCGTAATGCTTTGAACAAAAGAGGTATTCATTAATAAGATTATATAATATATTTAAATACTTAAAAATATAGCAGTTAAACCAACTTACTATTTAACATAATATACATTATAAGACAATTGAATTAATTTAAAAAGGAAGCTGAATAAACTTCCTTTTTAAATTAAAATGCAGCAATTTTTTCTGACATATATTGTCCAGATTTAAGCTTACCAACAATTTTTGAAAATGCATCAATTGTATAATTTACATCTTCCATTGTATGAACTGCTGTTGGAATAATGCGTAAAATAATTACACCTTTTGGAACAACTGGATAAACCACCATTGAACAGAAAATATTGAAATTTTCGCGCAAATCAAGAATTAAGTTAGTTGCTTCAGGAATTGAACCATTCATAAATACTGGCGTTACTGGCGAATTGGTTTTGCCAATTTCAAACCCTGCTGTACGCAATCCGTTTTGTAATGCATGTGTAATTTCCCATAATTTATCTTTGTATTCGGGATGATTTCGCATAAGTTCCAAACGCTTCAGTGCGCCAACAACCAATGGCAATGGCAATGCTTTTGCAAAAATTTGTGAGCGCATATTGTAGCGCAAATATTCTACAATGTGTTCTTCGCTGGAAATAAAACCACCAATTAAAGCAAATGATTTTGCAAATGTTCCAAAATAGATATCAATTCCATCTTGGCAACCTTGCTCCTGACCTGTTCCGCCACCTGTTGCACCCATTGTTCCAATTCCGTGGGCATCATCTACAAACAAACGAAATTTGTATTTTTTCTTCAACTCAACTATTTCCTTTAATCTACCTTGACGACCACTCATTCCAAAAACGCCTTCTGTAATTAATAATATAGAGCCATTTTGAGCTTCTGCTAATTTTGTAGCACGTTGCAATTGTTTTTCGCAATCTTCAATATCATTGTGTTTAAACACATAACGTTTTCCCATGTGTAAACGAACGCCATCTAAAATACAAGCATGACTTTCGGCATCATAAACAATCACATCGTGGCGGTCGACCAAACAATCAATTGCCGAAACCATTGCTTGATAACCAAAATTACAAAGTATCGTATCTTCTTTTTGTACAAATGTTGAAAGCTCGGCTTCTAATTGCTCATGAAAATTTGAGTTTCCACTCATCATACGTGCTCCCATTGGCATTGCGAAGCCATAAGTAGCTGCTGCTTCAGTATCAATTTTACGAACTTCTGGATGATTTGCTAATCCGAGATAATTGTTCAAACTCCAATTCAATCGTTCTTTTCCACGAAATACCATGCGAGGCTTAATTTCTCCTTCAAGTTTTGGAAATGTAAAATATCCGTGCGATTCTTTTGCGTGCATCCCTATTGGACCACGATTGGCTTTTATTTTTTCAAATAGATCTTTCATTGCTTTTTTAAATTTGTAAACCACAAAATTAATGGATTTAGCTTTATATCGTTTATTTTTTATTAAACAATTCTAAATAAACTAATATTAGTCTAAAACTGCAAATAAATTGGCATTACTTGGTCGGCTTGTTTCACTTGGATAATAATCCAAACAAAAAATAATATCACCACTATTCTTCCCATAATTGTAATTTTGGAAAGTACTTTTTCCGAAAAGTATTGATACGATTTTGGAATAAAATGAATTACATAACCCAAAAACATTACAATAAAAACTGTTTTGTAAGCCATAAACAAAGGAAACCAAGCCGAACCATCGAAATTTGTAACTATCTGTGTAATTATTATTCCTGCATCGTGAAATGAGGATGCTTTAAAAAATATCCAGCAAAAGCATACAAAGTGAAAAGTAATAATCACTCCAATAATTTTTGCAATTTTAGATTTTGAATTTTGAATTTTAAACTTGTTACTTAACGAAATTCTCATTTTATCAAATGCTAATGCAATTCCGTGCATTCCTCCCCAAACAATAAAATTGAATGATGCACCATGCCACAAACCGCCTAGAATCATGGTTATCATTAAATTAAAATATTGACGAAACTTGCCTACTCTATTGCCTCCTAAAGAAATGTATAAATAATCTTTCAGCCACGATGATAATGAAATATGCCATCTGCGCCAAAATTCAGTAATGCTTGATGATTGATAAGGCGAATCGAAATTTTCATTGATAGTAAAACCCATCCATTTTGCCATTCCAATTGCCATATCGGAATAGCCCGAAAAATCACAATAAATAACCATAGCATAACCATAAACACCAAGCAAACATTCAATTCCTGTATGTTTTGATGGGTCGTCAAATATATATTGCACAAAATTTACATATATAAAATCGGAAATAACTACTTTCTTAAAAAGCCCACCAAGTATCAAATATAAGCCTCTCGAAATATCTGAGTCGCTAATAAAAATATCTTTTCGGATTTGAGGAATAAAATCGGAAGCACGAACAATTGGTCCCATTACCAATTTTGGAAAAAATGAAAGGAAAAAACAATAATCTAAAAAGCTCGTTACGGGCTTAAATTTCCCACGATATACATCAATGGTATAGCTTAAATTTTCGAAGGTGTAAAATGAAATTCCTATTGGTAAAATTAAATTAAGTGGCTTTATTTGCCCTACATTCAAATCATTTAGAATATCAATAAAAAAATTGGTGTACTTAAAATAAAACAATAAACCAAGATTGATGATGATACTAAAAATCAAAATCAAATTTTTTTGTTTCTGTGAAGTTGCTTTATAAATCCAATTTGAAAGATTAAAATCTACAACAGCCGAAAGCAAAATAAATCCAAAATAGAAACCACAAGCTTTGTAAAAAAAATAAAGCGAAAAAATGGTAAAGTAAATTACACGAGTAACTTTTCGTTTGTATAAAAATTGGTATCCAAGCAAAAAAAACAAAAAGAAAAACAGGAAAAATCCGCTATTGAACAACAATGGTTCTTTTGCATTGTAGGTCAATTGTTCAAGCAATTTGTTGGTATCAATATTAAACATAAAAGCCCCTCTCTTTATCTCTCCCCAAAAGGGAGAGGTTGTTTGTAAAAAAAATATATGCAATTAAATAATTTGACCAATCGCCCCTTCTCCTTTGGAGAAGGGATTAAGGGTTGAGGCGTTTTTTATAATTGTTATAACCATTTATAAAAGCATTGTAAAACAAATCGCCTTGAATTTGGTATCCTTTTCCCGAAAAGTGAACTCTATCTTTTGCAGAAAGTTTTGCAGCATACCATTTTGCCATAGAGCCATATCCACCCATAATTTCGTACAAATTCCAATACGCATAATTATGATCAATACAATAATTAATTATGGTTTCTTTTGCTAATTTCATATCTGGATTTTTCACTCGTCCTCTCCTCGATTTTTTAAATGAATCGCCTGGAGTAGTTAATATTATTGATGAATTTGGACTTATGTTTTTTATGCTCGCAACAAGTGTGTCAATATTTCTATAAAATAAATCTTTATCAAATTTTCCATAAAAAGCTTCGTTGGTGCCCATAGAAACAATAACCAAATCTGCATTGAGATAGGAAAATTGTTGAAAAAAATATTTTGACATATTGTAATGCCTGTATTCAGCACCATTCACACCAACCATATTATACAATACTCCTGCTGAATCATTTTGCAAAAGCATTCCATAAATGCGTGTTGATTTTTGATTTGCAGTATCACTTACTTTATTTCTTAAAATAATTTGACTGATTGGTTTATCAAAATTTAATTCCGAAACAAAGGGATTGTTTGATTTGTCAATAGATGTAAAGGTTCCTCGTTCACAATTCAAATCATCACAAATAGTTATATCATAATTGCTCAAACTTTTTTCGTGAAATAAAGAAATTCGATTGAACTTATAACCCAAGCCTGGTTGGTCTTTTACTGTCAAGTTTAATTCAGCTGTGGAATCAAATGTTTCAATTGTAAATCCGCTAATGCCTATTGGCAAAGGTTTGTCATAAAACACATTGCGTTTACTATCCCATGTTTTATTTGTTCCTGTTCTATAACTTGTAGGTTCATTGCTCTTTGCCACACGATAAGGAAAAATTAATCCACGACCAGCATTGCCAAATTTCAATTGTAATTTTTGTCGAATAGCTCCTGATAAAATATCTGCTTGAATATGCGAATCACCAATATGAACAATATTTACTCTTCCTTGTTTTGTTTTCTCCAATTGATATAAATTTTCATAAATAAAATTCAATGAAGCACTATCATTTTCAATTTTATTCAATTCTTTTTTAATAAACGAATATTGTTTGTAAGCAGTAGAATCAATTGTTTGAGAAAACAATGAAAAGTTAATCAAACAACTTATTGCTAATAAGTAAAAATTATTTCTATTTATTTTTTTTATTAAAATCACTGTATTCGCTAATTAATTTGTTGAACAATAAATTACCAACTTTGTGCGCACCTTTAAAATTAAAGTGTGTATAATCTTT
>JAYTXX010000165.1:0-18429 GCA_043742725.1 Bacteroidota bacterium
AGTAATCGGAATTTGATATTGCAACAAATCATTCCAAACTTTTTCATTCTCGTCATACAGAGTGTCTTGCAATAGTTTCACTATTACATGAGCATAAGGCTCGTGTGTTGGTGTTCTGTCCATTACTTGCTAAAAATTACTTGTGGTGCTTTTAAATATTTCTCATTCTCAAAATCGAACTTTAAATACTCGGTTTCATTTTCTTTAATGAAGAATTTATCTGTCGTCTGCACTAATGAAATATAGCCCAATACTTCTGCTAATCCTTTTGAAACAGGATATTCATCCAATACTTCTTGCAGGGTAACTATATCTTTTTCATTCAATATCGTTTCTACATTGTTTAATAATTCCTTTCGGTTAATGTGTTTTGTATTTACAAGATTCAGTAAGGAATCTAAATCAAATTTGTTCGCTGCTGTTTTTGGTTGTTCGCTGAACTCTGAAAGTATTTGTTCTTCACCTAACTTTCTTTCCATTGGTAGATTAAGAATAGCATCCCCTTCAATGGTAATGTAGGATTCAAGCGAAGGTGTTTTGTCAACAATTTGCAAAGCAAGGTTTCTGATAATGTTTATTGTTTCCTTTGCTTTTTTTCGTTCTTCTAAATTCTTTTCTGCAATTACTCTGCTTAGTTTCTCCGCTAACAATTTGTTTGAATCCCAAACTTTCCTTCCCGACAAATGCAAAATAGTTTTTGCTCTACGCAAAAACTTTTCATTGTATTCAATTCCTCTGTCCTCAAGTATTTTGTAAACATCATTCACCAATATCTTTAATTCTTCCTGACTTATATCGTCAAGTAGAAAATTGTAAAAAGCATAAAAACTTTTACCTTGATCAGTTTCCTTTAACTCATCAAGCGAATCAAAAGTAAATTGAAGAAGTTTTCCTTTGGAAAGCGATTTGTCAGATTGCTTTTCATAAATGCTTCTTACAATAGTTTTGAAATTTTCTTCAACCTCCTTAAAATCTCCAATCAACTCATGCGTAAGTTTACTCACATCATCAAACCTTGATTTTATTTGATAGTTCTCAAATGGTGTTACCCTTTTCTCCCGTTTAATCCTTCTTATTTCGTCTTCAATTTTTGCTTTCTCTTTTTCTAATTCCTCAATTTTCTTAGCAGGGTCTTCAATGCTTTCGTAAATTAATTCTTTGAGCTTTTTGAAAATGTCCTTGAATTTTGATTCTGTTCCAACCAATTTTCTGTCTTTCAAAAGTTCCGCAATCTGAAAAACTCTTGAAGTATGTTTGGTAGGAACATTCATTATTTCCTTTGTATTCTCGTCCGTGTAGTGGCTTAAATATCTATTCTTCTCGTCAGCCCATTGCTCAATGTATTTTCTTGCTTTGTCAATTGAATCCATATTCAAACTGCTCAAATCAGTTTCGTCCTCGTCTTGATAATCTAATTCGTCAAGATAATCGGCAAGTTTTTGAACTAAAGTAGAATTAGGAATCGGTTGTTCGTTGGTTTCTCTGAACTGGCTATGCAAAAAAGAAATAATCAAAGCTGCGTTGTTTGAACGCAGCATTTTCACCGTAGGTGAATTCTTGATTAGTATTTTTATTTGTTCGTAATTCATTAGGTTAAAAATACGCAAAATTACCCTTAATATCGGCATTATCGTCCTGTGGTGGGCGGGAGAATTGGCTCTTTTGCAAGCTTGGGTTTGTGTGTCGGCTTGTGTGGTTTGCAAATGTGCCAATTGTGGGTCGGCTAAATTTTAAATTTTTTTGTGCGGTGGGTAAAAAATTAAAACACGAAGCGGTCGGCTGTCGTGTCGGCAAAAAGTCTGCCCGTTGGTCGGTATTTATTCCAATATTTTTGATGTCTTTCGGTCAAGTTTAATGGTTGTCGTGTCGGTCTTTACGCTTGCTGGTAACGGTTTGCGGCTACCCGAAGGGCGGGATTTTTACCACTGAACTTCATTCGGAGAACTGAACTTTCGGCTACCACAAAACTGTCTGCGAAGAACGAAACCCCGCCTTTTGGGTAGGTGCTGTTACCTGCTGGGCTTCTTTTCGTCATTGTCGTTTGTGTCCAATTATTGGTTTCTGATATGTAAAATTGCTTGCTCAATACTTGTAATTATTCGCGTTGCTAATTGTCTATTCATTTGTCTTTCTGTAGTATGAACAAACTTGTTTCTAATCATTATCCATTCTCTTAACTCGCCTACTTGATTATTATTAATCAACTGTCTTTCGTTAGCAAGTCGGAGTAACTGTGTTAGTGAATATACATTTGAAGATTTATCAAGGTTCTTATCAAGTTTATTTCTTAGAACATCCTCAAATAAAGTTACTGCTGAAATTACTGCCGCTGCATATTCGTGTTTATCAAGAAGTCTTCTTGCCTCACCATTAATTCTTTCTTGAGTATTACTTGCTACAACATTAAAATATTTTTCAAAAGCGTAAACAAAATCATCCACATCTTCCAAGAAATTTTCAGGTCTATTAAGAGTAACTATATTATTTAAATCAAACGGTATGTTGTCGTAGTTGTCATTGATGATGATAATTTTTTCCTTGCTTTTCTTGCTGTTCAAAATCATTCCTAGTTCATTTCTTGTTGCGTTTGATGAAATATCAACTACAATAATTGATGCTTTGTCAATGAGGGAAGAAATTGTAGCTAAAAGATTGTCCCCTGATTGAATAAACTCGTCAACGGTTATTGGAACAAAATTGTAATTCTGAACTATGGGAAAAATGTATTTTTTATAGATTGAAATATATTTCAAAGGAACAGAGAAGAAACACAATCTTGAATAACTGTCAGCATTTAGCGATAATTGTATTTTAGTGTTTTCATCTGTTACAGTTGAGAAACTTGTTAATTCTTTGCTCCAAAAATCTTTTATTTCATCAAATACCTCTTCTAAAATTTGAGCATAAGTTTTTTTGCTATTTAAAGGGATATTAATGACTTTAACGCCTCTGCGTTCAAATTTCAAAACACTTGGTTTGGAAGCTCCAACGCTGATTACAAATGCTTGTCGTCTTAATTTCCCAAGCCTGTCTTTGATTAACTGCCAAATTTGTCTGAAGTCAGGGTCGTCAAGACTGTAACCAATAAAGAAACAAGTCTTAGATATTAAAAGGTTCGCTAGAAATGTGGCAAGCATTGGATAACGATGCAAAAATCCATCATAGTCTTCCTCTGTCGCTACCAACCTAGTTGGATGGTGTAGGTCTCCGTGAATTTTTAACAGTGAAACGTCTTTTCTGTTTATGTTATTTATTGCCAAATGTTCTTCGTCAATAATTGGTCTACAATAAACACTTGATTGCTCGTAAGCATTTTCAATTAAGAAGTCAAAATTTGTTGTGCAAACTAACTCGAAGGGAATTTTTGAAAAAGCAATATGTGCTTTACCTGGCTTAATAATACCTGTTAAAAGTAATTCGTTAAACTTTTCAATAAGTTTAGTTCTTGAATACTATGTTCATATGTTGAAATTGCTTCAACAGGAGTTGAATAGTCGTAGTCAGATGGTAAGTCTTTAGCAACAAGTTCTCCTAGTTTGTTCCAATCAGGCATTTCTTTTCCCTTTGGAATGTCAGCATTTCTTGAAAAACCAGCTCCGATAAAAGGTATAACTTGTCCTCTTACCAAGTCCTCCAAAAAGGGTATTGGAAAATGCTTTAGATAAGTATATGCTTTTATTTTTTTGTTGTCTAACATTTTTCTGTCTGTTCGTTAATAGTTTGGTGTGTCGTCATAGCCTTGCAGGTAACATTCCGCTAAACGAAACTAGTTTCGTTTATTTCACCCTTATATATTTTGCTTAGTGCTTGAAATTCAAGCACTAAACAATAAAAGTAATAAACAGCTATCACACATACTGGCTCAAAGGTGCACCGCACCTTTGCCCTGCCTTTGCGTTTTTCATTATTCGCATTAATTGTAAATTGTTGTATATTTTTTTCCATTTATATTAGTTGTAAATGTATCAAATTATTATAAATAATCAAACGGGCTTTTTATATTTTGCAAAATTTTGCATTACAAAAAATTATAAACAATCAGCACATCATCACATCAATTCCCCGTTCTCGATACATTTTTCTGAAAAAGAAAAATACTCGAACTGACACGCACAATTCGTGTTCATTCGTGTAATTCGTGTCAATATTTTATTTTATGTTGTTATGATTTTTTTCCTCTGTGTTCTCTGCGCCTCTGCGTGAAATATTTCTTTGCGAATTTGCTATTATTTTTTTCGTAATTTTGAACTACACCATTATCCAACTGTGGGTTTAAAAAATGTTTCAAGAAATTAGCGTACTTCTATTGGTTTTATTGGCAATTGCTTATGTTGGTTTTCGTATTTATAAAAGTGTAAAAAAACAAAAAGCCTGCGATAAGTGTGGATTAATGGAAGCTGCTAAAGCTCATCAAAAAAATTAATAGAAAATAGCTGGATTGGTAAAACCATTCAAGTATAATTTTGCTTTTCTAATTTTTTGTCCTTCTTTGTATAAATATTGATTTCCGTTTTCATCAATCATAGGAATATGGCAATTTGTAGGTGTGTACCATTTTCTTGGAAGAATAATAAAATCGTGTATCAATTTATTTTGAACAGCATCCCTCACTTGCTCTGCATCAATTCCTACATTTGCCTGTAAATACTGACCATAATCGGTTGCATATTTTATTTGTGCACTCAACAAACCGTGCGATAATGTTGGATAAACACCACCCTCTGTATTCAAATAACCAACATAAGGAAACGAAGCATCATCACGAATAGTTTTTCCCAATTTGCCCGTCCACATTGTGCAATTAAGTGCGTATTGAATTTTTTTATCTTGATATTGAAGTAGAATAGCTCCCGTTCTAAATCTATCCAGTATGGGTTTTGCAAGAATATCGTTCTCCGAAATAATTGAAAAATGATTGAACTGCAAAGCAATGATACCAGTTACTTGCGAAGTTTTTATTTTATTAAACCAAATGTTATAACTGTATGCAATTGAGTTTTTATAGCCTGTTTGGTTACTTACTGAATTTAAAAATAAATTTTCTTCTGCATTTTTTTTTCCATAACCCACACAAATTCCAAGTGCAGAAGCAAACTCCATGTGTTCGCCTGTTGGTCCTAAATTTTTAAAATTATCATATAACCGAACCGAAGCATTTACTTGCGTAAATTTATAAACATAATATCCTTCTAATACAAATCCAACACGCTGTGTGTGAGTTCCCAAAGCAGTTACAATGCCAATACTAAAACCAGCATTGTTGTTTTTTATCATTTGAGAAAACAAATTTGAATAACAAAAAAACAATAAAAGAATAATTAATTTTATTCTGTGCATTAACAAAATTTTGATTTTTTAAGTTGAAATTCTTGCTCTAAATTAAGGAAAGGAAATTATAAATAACGAATGGCGCATCAATACTACCAAACCCCAAACAAATTTTTAATCATCTCTTTTCCCCAAGGATTTTTACCAAAATCTTTTTCAAGTTTTGCTTTGAGTTCTGCGGTTGAATAAATTTTATTTTTTATTTTTTTAGGAAGTAATTGTTCCGAAGTTGGTTTTGCTAAATCAATACTTTTTGCAAAATAAATTACACCGCCATCTTCCGAAGCCAATCCCAATATAGCTCCTGGCAAATCATAAAAACTTTCGGGACCAACGGTTGAAATTATTTCATCACAATACCAAGCATAAATTCGGGTAGTATCATTTGCTTGCCAAATTGCTTTTCGGCAATTGTAACCTGCTATGTTTCTTTTGCTTTCTGTGATTTTCCAGGTGCGTTTTCGTAATGTATCTTCTACATATAATTTTTCTCCCCACACATCTTTTATCGTAAGCATTTTATTAGAAGTAAAATTTTGATATACTGTATTTTTACTTGTTGCCCAGCTCATTTTTTCTTTCAAATCACTTTCCTGTGGCTTAAATACCGACATTGTATCAGTAAAATAAAGTTCAAAAATATCTACTTTGCTTTTGTCTTCTTCTTTCAACCACTCTTTCACATCATCTCCTTTAAATTTTTTATACAAATTTGTTTTTCGTTCGTACACAATTTTTCCTGCTGTAATTTGTGCAACTACACTATTTATTATTAAGACAAAAAATAAAAACAACTTAAAACATTTCATCATCATCTTTCTTTTTGTTGCTATTAAACTTCCAAATTATTTTCAATAAAATATATCGTCCAATAATATTTGTTTTGGTGTCGGTAATCACATTATCCTGTATCGTTCGTCTATTATTTATGTTTTGATTAAGCATATCGGTAGCATCAATAGAAGCAATTAAAATTTCGTTTTTGAAAAAAGTTTTTATTAATGATGCATTCCATAAAACATAATTGGTATTATAACCTTGTGTGCGTTTGCTTAATATATTGTACGAAGCATTGGTTTCTATTCTAAATTTAAAAGGAAGTTTCATTGCAAACGAAGCACTATATTGTTGTTCAGAAAAAGGTACATTATTTTTATTATTTAATGTTGAAAATGGAACATTGTAACTATAATTTCCACCAATTCTAAACTCAACGGAATCGTTATCAAATGCTATATCCAAAGAACCTTGCATGGTAGAAAGTTGAGTAATGTTTTTGCTTCCATTGATGTAATTTGTATTACTATTTGTACCTCCAGAAACAGAAGGGTTTAGTTCGAATAATTTAGAAAACATTGGAATACCTGCACCAATATAGCCATTGGCATCATAGTTTCCATTTACATTAATGGTTTTTGTATTTGTTCTTCCAATGCTATCATAAAAGGTAGCATTAGAAAAATCATCGCTAATGGAATTAAAATCGGCATTTGCCCAAACGTATTTTCCACTAATTGGTTTATATGAATTAAATGAAAGTCCAAAATGATTGGTAAAATTGGGCAACAAATTAGGATTCCCAATTTTTATTTGATTAGGATTTGTATTGTCTGGAACTGGCTGTAATTGGGTTAAAGAAGGTTGGTCAGAACTTGTGTAATATTCAAAATTCACAGTTTGATTATCGCTAAATTTATAACGATACGATAAGTATGGCAAAATATTATCTATTGTTTGAGAAATTTTTTGATTACTTATCAAATTAGTATTGCTTGCCGAAACCCGCCTTAATCTTGAGCCAAAAGCAAATCGTTGTTTTTTTACTTCATAAATAAATTTCAATCCAAAACGAGTTGCCATTCGTATATTTTCAAAATTATTGCTGTAAGTATTATCTTTTTGTGAATAATCTCCGTTCGAGAAATTAAATGATTTTTTATCTTGAATTCCATCATTGTAATTAAAATCTCCCAAAAATTCCAATTTTATTTTTTTTGAAAGTGGCTCTACATAAGTTATAGAAGCACCGTGATGTTGGCTTTCACTAAAATTTTGTTTTTGCTGATTAATTGCAGTATCCAAGTTTGTTGAATTGTAAAAAATAGTATTCGATTTTAAAGTTCCTTTTGATGTGGAATTACTCATATCATAATAATAAAGCACCTCCAATCTTCTATCTGTTTTTTTAAATTTGCGAGTGAGTTTCAATTTATTATTCCAGCTGTAACTATCGCCTTTGCTTGTATTATCAATATTTGTAGAATGGGAAAGTGTGTCGGTATTAGTTAAAAATTTAGTTAGCTGAACACTACTACTTGTATTTGGATTGTATTTGAATTTTGATGTTACTTCCAGTTCAGTAAGAGAATCAATAGTTTGGTTGAGTGAAATATTTGCCGAATGGTTTTCGTTTTTTTGATACGAACTATTTTTATTTGTTGTTTTATATGTTGTATCACTCAAAAAATACTGATTAGCCATTTCTTCTGTAGAATTTAACTGAAGTGTGTTGTAGGAATAATTGAAAGATAATTTTGTTTTCTTGCTCAACTTATCGGTATAATAAATGCCGCTTTTTAAAGTCTGTGGAATTCCACCATTTTGGTTGTTACTATTGTACCAATACGTATTTCCATCATCATCTGAAAAAGAATTCATGTCTTCATTCAAACCATATTTATAACTATCACTCCAGCCAAAGTTGGAACGAGGTGTGTTGCTTGCTAATGTAAAAACAGAAATTTTTTGTTTATTATTAAATTTATTGGCAAGCAATTCTCCTTCATAAAATTTTTGAAAATCGCTTGCTCCCGAAACTTTTCCAAAATAACCTTTCTTGGCATCGTCTTTCAGTTTCAAGTTCATTACTTGCATCGTTTCATTAGCATTATCACTTGTTGTATTTTCTGCTTTTTTTTCATAAACCTGAACTGATTCAACAGTATTCGCATTCAAATTTTTGGTTGCAACAGTAGGATCTGTTCCAAAAAATTCGTCACCATCAACCAAAACTTGGTCAACTTTTTTGCCTTGCGATGTTATTTTGCCTTGTGCATCTACTTTTATTCCTGGAAGTTTTTTCAACAAATCCTCAACCGTAGCATTGGGTTTTACCTTAAACGAATCGGCTGTATAAACAAGTGTATCGCCTTTATAATAAACAGGGTCTTTGAAAGCATAAATAACAACTTCTTTTAACTGCTGACTTTTAGGAGGAAGAATAATTTTACCAAAATCAAATTCATGATTAACTTGACTTCCAAAAACATAATACGTTTGGTCGCCAAATTGAGGATTTGAAACAATCACTTCAAGCGTATCAATATTCAAATTTTTAAATTCAAAACGACCATTTTCATTTGTTCGGGTATGTGCAACAAGAATAGAATCTTTTATTCGAATAGCCATTGCTACCGAATGTTGTAAAGGTTTTTTAGAAACAGTATCAATAACAGTTCCGGCAATACTCATTTTTTGAGAATACACCTGAATGCTAAAAAAAGATAACAGAAAAATTACAAATAGGTATTTTCTCATAAAATTTGAAACAGTTTCAAAATCAATAATGCAAATTATGCAAAAAGATACAAGGAAAGCTAATTTTTTTGATGAACGGTTAAGCTTAGTTCATCGGAAGAAACCTATAAAAACAAAAAAAGAGTACTATGAAGTACTCTTTTTTTGTTGTCGTAAAAAGAAAATTATTTCTTTTTACCTTTTTTTGATGCTTCAACTGAATCTGCAACTCTTTTTGCTTCAGCTTCAACAGCAGCACTGTAAGCAGCAGTTGAATCAGCCATAGCTTGAGCTTTTGCAGCTTCTTCAGCAGCAGTAGCAGCTTCTACAGCAGCAATTGAATCTTGTTTTGCTTTTTCAGCAGCAGCTTTTTCTTCTGCTGATGGACCGCAAGCTACGAATGTAAACATCGAGGCTACAGCAACTAATGTAAATAATTTTTTCATTTTTTTGTTTGTGATTTTAATTAAAATTTCGGCAAATGTATGTTTTATTTTCAATACTATGCAAATTTTTGTTAAAATATTTTGTTACCGTTCAATTGTTAATAACCTCAATAGCATCTGTATGTATTTTCAACAAAGAGTTTTAGCGTTTTTTGTCAATGAAAATAGCTTCAAAAATTATTTTACCAACACTCGTTCTTTTTTCTTAAAACCAAAATCTAATATACAATCTATAAAATCATAAGGCTTATAACCATTTATTGCTGTTTGATGAAAAATGCAGGTTGCAGGTGTCATTCCTGGCAATGAATTTACTTCAATAAATATAACATCTACTTTGTTTGCATCAAAAACTCGAACAAAGGCATCTATACGACAATAACCGTTCACATTGAGCACTTTTGCTGCTGCACCCAATGTTTGTTTTACTTTATCTGAAATTTGCTGGCGTTCGTTTTCATTTTTGGAATAACGCGCTGGAGTTATATTTTGACCTTGTCCTGCCAAAAATTTTTCTTCCAATGATAAAACTTCTCCTTCACTTAATGCTTCAGAAGCTTCAAATACTTCATACTCCACATTTCCTTCAGCATCATATTTGGTAAGCATTCCACCTGTAATTTCTATAAAGTGTTTTGAATTATGTTTTGAAATTAACTCTTCAACCAAAATAACCTGCTTTTGAGGAAATTCTTCTTTTTCTTTTATATGAAGCAATTCGGCAGAGGCAACATCCAATTTTTCTTGTTTACGGAAAATGAGTTTTGCAAAAGCCTCAAATTCTTCCGCAGTTTTTATTTTTCGTACTGCCGAACTACAACCATCATCAACAGGTTTTGCAATAAATGGATAATGTATTTTCTCTTTTATGGTAGTCAACACATTATCTTTATTGGCATTCCAATCATCTTCTTTAACCAACAAATGTTCTGCAACCAAAAATCCGTTTTGTTTTAAAATTTCATTTGTTCTATATTTATCAATTGTTATTTGCGAACTATCCACTCCAGAACCATTGTAAGGCAAACCAACTTTCTCCAATTGAGCTTGCACAGCACCATCTTCGCCCGGACGACCGTGTAAAGCAATAAATACAACATCAACCGTTTTGGCTAAATCTTCATACGTTAATCGTTTGGGCTTTGCCAAACTATCAGCACTTGAATATTTTGTAGTAATATCAACACATTCAGCTATAATTTGTTGAACTACTTCGTGTATTTTATAATTATTTATTTTCTCTTTTATATCATCAGCATTATCTTTCAACAGAATATTTACTGGAATTTGATACATAATATGTTCATTGGCACTACCTGTTAAAAAAACTGGAATAGGTTCGTATTTTGTTGATGACGCTAATTTTTCATAAATATTTCTACCACTTTCCACTGAAATATGACGTTCGGAAGAATAACCTCCTAAAATTACTGCTACCTTTATTTTATTAGTCTTTGCAGCATTGTCCGATTTTATAGTAGCATCTAATTTTTTTAATAATTCATCAAATGCTCCACTATTTTTACAAGCAATAATTCTTTGTGCAAGCGAGGTACGAATGATATAGGTTAAAAATTGTGAAGGATTTAAACCAATTTCAGCAGCTTGATGAAAGAAGAATGATGAAGGCATCATACCTGAAGTGGTATTGGGGTCGTTCAAAAATATTTTTCCTTCTTTTGAAATAAAACCATCAATGCGTGCATACACATCAAAGCTCAATGCCACAAAAAGTTTTTCACATTCTTTGCGAATAGCTTGTATTTGTTCATTTGGTAAATCTATTGGTGTAATTTTTCGAGATAAACCTGGTAAATATTTTGAACGGTAATCAAACAATTCTTTTCCTTTACGAATTTCTGTGGGAGGCAATGCTATTGGCTTTCCGTTTTCATCTTGTGCTACAATGCAGGAAAATTCTCTTCCTTCAATAAAGCCTTCAATCAACACTTTATTTTCACCATCCAATGCTTCAAGCACTGCACCTTCTTTTTCTTTTTCAAAAAGTAAGTCTAGATAATTTTTCAAATCAGTAGGATGATAAATTGTTTTTTTATTAGGGTATGTTGAAGTCCAAACTATCAATGGCATTCCAATTCCTTCACGTATATCAGCCATTTGACGAATTGAACTAAATTTTTCTTCGTCCGATAATTTTTTCCATTCGGTAGCATCAATCCATTCGGTAAACAATGCTTTTCCAACAGCTCCCATTAATGCATAATTTTCATCATTATGCAAAATACTAATGCCTATGGATGAACCTTGATTAGCTGGTTTTACTACTAAAGGAAAACCAATTTCTGCTTTTGCTTTACGTAATTCTTCTGTACAGTTACCATTAATAAAAGCTTGTCTATCAATGGTAAAAAATTTAGGACTATTAAATCCAGCATTTACCATCAATTGTTTTTGAATGCTTTTATCAATACCAATTGCTGATGGCAAAATTCCTGAGCCAGAATATGGGATTCCTAAATATTCGAACATTCCTTGAATTTTTCCATCCTCACCAAATGGTCCGTGCAAACAAAGAAATGCAAAATCAAAATGGTTTTTTAAATCATTGGCTTCTATTTTTTTGCCAATTTTATTAATCATTTCGAGTTGTTGGTGCTCATTCATCTTTCCAATTTGTTCGGCATAAATTTGAAAATCGCCTTCTTTGCTTGGAATAAATTGAGCTGGTGGATAAAAATCACGTACACTTCCTTTATAAACAAATTCCCAATTGAGCAACACAAAGTTTCCGAAACTATCCACAAACACAGGAACTGCTTCAAATAATGATTTATTCAAATTATCATAAACAGTGCGACCACCAGCAAATGATATTTCACGTTCTTTTGAAAAACCTCCGAAAATAATTCCTATTTTAATTTTCATATTTATTTAATGCCTTAATAATGTAATTCAAAAATGATTTGTACAAAATTAACATTAAGCCAATGAGATTTTAGGCAAGATTCTTCAAGTATTCAACAAGTTTATTAACTGCTATTGCACGATGAGAAATTTTATTTTTTTCGATTAAATTCATTTCTGCAAATGATTTTGAGTAACCATTGGGAAGAAAAATGGGATCGTAACCAAAACCACTTGCACCTCTTTTTTCATTTAAAATAATTCCATTCACAACACCTTCAAATTGAATTTCTTTTCCATCAATTACCAATGAAATAACGGTTTTAAACCGTGCTTTTCTATTGCTACTATTTTTCATTTCAAATAGAATTTTATCCATATTGGCATTTGCATCTTTTGCTTCTCCTGCATATCTGGCAGAAAGCACACCTGGATTACCATTCAAGGATTCTATTTCCAATCCTGTGTCATCAGCAAAGCAATTTTTGTTGTATTTTTCAAAAACATAAAAAGCTTTTTGAGATGCATTTTCTTCAATAGTTGGTTTGGTTTCGGGAATATCTTCCAAACAATTAATATCATTTAAACTCAAAATTTTTATTGAATCAAAAATTAAAGATTGAATTTCTAATGCCTTATTTTTATTGGCTGTGGCAAAAACTAATTGCATTGTATTTTCTATTTAGTGCTGTAAAATTAAAACTTAAAACTCTTCATTTCATAATTTTCATTATTTTTAGCACTTCGATTAATTTACAAGGCATAAATTTGATATGATTAGAAAGATAGATGTTATGATTGTTGGTGCTCAAAAAGCAGGAACAACATCACTTTTAAGATATTTGGGCGAGCATCCACAATGTATCTCACACCCACAAAAAGAATTTAGCTATTTTACAGATAAAAAGGAATATTCTTTAGGTTTGAATGCTGCATTAAAAAAATATTATGCACACAAGCCACACACTAATGAAACAAAAATAATTGCTAAAAATGCAGGACTATTTACCGATACTGCTGGGCTTTCGCGATTAAAACAAAACAACCCAAACTGCGAAATTGTATTTATTATTCGAAACCCAGTGGAACGTACTTATTCATCTTACTTAATGGAGAAAAATTTTGGTACTGTTAAATTCGATTTTGCTGATTTACCTGAATTAATAAAAAGGCACCAAAATAATGAAGATGATAGTTGGGATTTTGATTTTTTTATTGAATACAGTTTGTATGCTACACATTTGAAAAATATTTACAACTATTTTCCAAAAGAGCAAGTAAACATAGTATTGTATGAAGATTTGAAAAATGATGCAGCAGGTGTTTGCAAAAAAATATTTGATAAAATAAAAATAGACAATTTGTTTTCGCCAAAAATTGAGATAAAACACAATGTAACTCAAAAAACACGCTCCAATATATACGCAAGAATTGTAAAACATTTTTTACGAAATGAAAATCCAGTAAAAAAATTGCTGAAAAAATTTATGCCAGGACATAAAGTTTATAAGTATGGAGAATTACTACGAGATGTGAATAAAACAGAAAAAAAACATCAACCAATAAATGAAGAAGTAAAAAAATTTCTAATGGAATATTACAAACCTTTCAACGAAGAATTAGAAAAAATGATAGGAAAAGATTTATCAAATTGGAATAAATGAAAAAAGAAATTAAATATTCCTTTGTTTATGTTGATGAGTGCAATATGTGTGGTGCTAAATCTGATAATTTTAAAATTTTAGGTAAGCGCTTAAATAAATCACAAGGAAAAAAACCGAAAAACAAAATTGGCATTAGCACAACCATTGTTAAATGCTTGAACTGTAATTTAATATTTTCAAACCCTATTCCTATACCCTACTCGATACAAGACCATTATGGAATTATTCCTGAAACATATTGGAATAAGGAATATTTTAAAATGGATGAAACACTATTTAAACCAGAGATAAGTGTTTGTAAATCACTTCTCAAATCTTCAGAAAATTTAAAAGCATTAGATATTGGTGCAGGCATTGGAAAATCAATGATTTCATTATCTCAATCAGGATTTGAAGTTTACGGAATTGAACCTTCAGAACCATTTTATAGAAGAGCAATTGATATAATGAAGATTAATCCCGAAAAATTATTTTTAGGTTCAGTAGAAGAGGCTAATTACAAGGAAAATTATTTTGACTTTATTACTTTTGCAGCCGTTGTTGAACATTTATATAATCCAGCTGAATCGATTTCAAAAGCGCTAAAATGGCTGAAACCAAATGGAATTATGCATATTGAAGTTCCATCATCTAATTGGTTAGTAAGTAAAATCATTAATAATTACTACCGATTTAGTGGCACTGACTATGTTGGAAATTTAAGTCCGATGCACAATCCTTTTCATTTATATGAATTTGGTATAAAATCTTTTATTGAACATTCAAAAAAAAACAACTATGAAATTGCGCTTACACAGTATACTGTTTGTGAAACATATATGCCTAAATTGTTAGATTATATAATTAAACCATATATGAAAATGACCAACAAAGGGATGCAATTAACAGTTTGGTTAAGAAAAAAAGAGTAAATAGAATGGAATACGAAATAAAACCACATAATAAACTAACACTTGGAATTGCTGAACTATGGCTTTACCGAGAATTATTTTATTTTTTTACTTGGCGTGATATAAAAGTAAAATACAAACAAACAGTGTTGGGTTTTGCTTGGGCAATATTACAACCATTTGTAATGATGGTAATTTTTTCAGTGTTTTTTGGAAAAGCACTCAAAGTTCCTTCCGACAATGTGCCCTACCCTATTTTTGTATTTTCTGGCTTGTTGATGTGGAATATTTTTTCTTCCGGATTATCAAATGCAGGAAATAGCATGGTTACCAATGCAAACATTATTAAGAAAATATATTTTCCACGCTTGATTATTCCAATATCTTCTGTGCTGGTTTCATTATTTGATTTCATAATGGCTTTCGCAATTTTTATCGGAATGATTATTTATTATCACACATCAATTAATGTTTTACAGTTTTTATTTTATATACCTGTAAGTATTGCTATTACTTGTATTTCAACATTTGGTTTGGGAACATTGTTAGCAGCACTCAACATAAAATATCGCGATTTTAGATACATCATTCCTTTTTTGATACAATCACTTTTGTTTGTAACACCAGTAATATATCCTGTTTCAATAATCACAAATGTGTTTATGAAATATATTTTTGCACTCAACCCAATGTATGCTGCTATTGAACTATTTCGTCATTCTATTATTCAAAAACCTTTAGACCATACGTTAATATTAATTAGTTTAACTTCTTCTATTTTATTTTTTCTGGTTGGAATTTTTTATTTTAGAAAAACAGAATCTTACTTTGCCGATTTAGCATAAATGAAAAAAACAGTTAAAAAAATTTATTCTAAACTTCCATTAAAAAAGGAATTGTTTTCATTTCTGAAAATATTTCCTATTCCTAAAAAAATATACCAACATTTACATTTTAAAGCAGAATTTAAAGTTACAGTTTCAAAAAATAAAAATTTTAAAATAAAACATTATGGTTACGAATTAGAAAATGATTTGTTTTGGAAAGGCATAAATGGAGGCTGGGAAAAGGAATCAACAAAACTATGGATAAAACTCTGTGCAATTAGTGATGTTATTTTTGATATTGGGGCAAATACGGGAATATATGCTTTATTAGCAAAAACAATAAATATTGACAGTAAAGTGTTTGCTTTTGAACCTGTTGAAAGAGTTTTTAAAAAACTTCAGAACAATTCAAAAATCAATAATTTTGATATTCATTGTAATCAATTGGCAGTTTCCAATAAAAATGGAGTTGCTGTAATTTATGACTCAAATAGCGAACATGTATATTCTGTTACTGTGAACAAAAATATGAGAGGAAACAATCCTTCAGTTTTTGAAGTTAGAATTAATACAATTACGCTTAGTACTTTTATTCAAGAGCAACAGCTAAAAAAAATTGATTTAATGAAAATTGATGTTGAAACTCATGAGTCCGAAGTATTGGAGGGTATGGGAGATTTTTTAAATAAATTCAAGCCTACTCTTTTAATAGAAATTTTAACAGATGAAGTTGCAGAAAAAATAGAATTTCTTTTAAAGGATATTGAATATATTTTTTTCAATATTGATGAAAATAAAGGTGTTAAAAAAGTGGAAAAATTGACTCACAGTGATAGTTTTAATTATTTAATTTGCTCAATGGAAGTAGCACAATTATTACAACTAATTTAATTTTATATTACAAATTTTGAAACCAATAATAGAAATACAAAACATATCAAAAAAATTTCGCATTCAACACGAAAAACAAGCGTATTTGAGTATTAGAGATTCTTTAAGTTCATTATTCAAACCAAGCACAAGTAGTAGCGAAGAATTTTATGCTTTAAAAGATGTTTCATTTGAAGTTTACGCAGGAGAAAGTATTGGAATTATTGGAAAAAATGGAGCTGGAAAATCTACTTTGCTGAAAATACTTTCGAAAATCACACCTCCTTCATCAGGTAAAATTATTTTGCGTGGACGCATTGCAAGCTTACTAGAAGTTGGAACAGGATTTCATCCAGAGCTTTCTGGTAGAGAGAATATATTTTTAAATGGTTCTATTTTGGGCATGAAACGCAATGAGATAGAATCGAAATTTGATGAAATAGTTGATTTTTCTGGAGTTGAAAAATTTATAGATACCCCTTTAAAACATTATAGTAGTGGGATGCAATTACGACTAGCATTTGCAGTAGCTGCATTTTTAGAACCTGAAGTATTGATTATAGATGAAGTACTTGCTGTTGGTGATGCAGAATTCCAAAAAAAATGTCTGGGAAAGATGAGCGAAGTAAGCAAAAGTGGGAGAACAATTTTATTTGTGAGTCACGATTTAACAGCCGTAACAAGTTTAACGAAAAAAGCAATTCTATTAGAAAATGGAATTATAAAAAATTATGGAGAAACAAGAAATATTATTGAAGAATATACCAATAAAATAAAACAATCTGACAAAGAATTTATAAAAACAAATTCAAGTCATTTACCTCAAATTGTTTCAGTAAAAATAAAAACAAGCCTGGCTAACAATATTCAAATAATTAAAGAATCACTTGAAATAATTATTCAAATTGACACACCAAAGATTCCAGAATTACCAACTTGGCTATCCATTGATATAAAAGATACCAATCAAAAAACAATTATTCACTTATGGACCAATAGCAAACAAATAAGTTTATGTAAAAAGGTTGGAAAGCAAAACATAACTTGTATTATTCCTAGTCTAAAATTATATAAAGGTCTATATACTTTTAGCATGAATCTTTCAGGACCCCCAGGTCATATTTTATACGATAGCTTACAAAATATTTGTCCATTTGAAGTTATGCTATATGGATATGGTCTTGATAGAGAGTTTGAATGGGGAGCAAATTTATGTTCATATATGGAAGATGCAAAATGGGAAGAAGTATAAACAAATAAATAAATGATAAAAAATGATGAAAAATTTATTTCATAAAATTTTCAAACTATTCGGGATTTCTGCAAGAAGTTATAATGTTAAGTATGAGGAAAATCGAAATCTATTCCTTCAATATAGTAAACTAAATATGAAATTCCATAATTTTACTATGATTCCGCTATATTCATATATCGACAATTTAAAACTATCAAAAAAAACTGAAGCAATTGATGGAGATATTGTAGAATGCGGTGTGTGGCGAGGGGGGATGATTGCATCCATTGGAAGTATTTTAGGAAACAAAAAAAAATATTGGCTTTTTGATAGCTTTGAAGGGTTACCCGAACCTAAAAATAATGATGGCAACGAGGCATTCACTTGGCAAAAAAATGTTGATAGTCCCTTATATTATAACAATTGTAGCGCTAAAGAAGAATATGCGATTAAAGCTTTGTCAATGGCAAATATTAATAATTATGAAATAGTAAAAGGATGGTTTAATAACACTCTGCCTGAAAATAAAGTTAAAAAAATTTCCTTATTACGTTTAGATGGCGATTGGTACGAATCCACTATGGATTGTTTAAAATATCTTTATCCATTAGTCGTAGATAATGGAATAATTATTATTGATGATTATTATTTTTGGGATGGTTGTTCTAAAGCAGTACACGATTATATGTCACAGAACAATTTGAAAGATAAAATATATATGACTGAACATGGTGTTGCTTATATAATCAAAAATAGGCTTTACTCTGAAAACCATATCTCGAGTATTAT
>JAYTXX010000166.1:0-14248 GCA_043742725.1 Bacteroidota bacterium
ATTATATCATTTATATTTACGTGAGAAGGTCGAGAAGCCACCCAGTAAATGGTTTCAGCAATATCTTCAGGCGTTAAAGGTTGCAAACCTTTGTAAGCATTTTTTGCACGTTCTTCATCGCCTTTAAAACGAACAATTGAAAATTCGGTTTCAACCATTCCTGGATTTATGGCAGTTACTTTTATGTTGTGTGGTAATAAATCAATTCGCATAGCTTTGTTTAGCGCATCCACAGCGTGTTTTGTAGCACAATAAACATTTCCATTTGGATACACTTCTTTTCCTGCAATAGAACCAATGTTTACAATATGTCCAAATTTATTTTCAATCATAATAGGAGTGAGGTTGCGAGTGATGTAGAGCAAACCCTTAATATTTGTATCAATCATTCGTTCCCAATCATCAATTATTCCATCTTGAATAGTGCCTAATCCAACTGCAAGCCCAGCATTATTTACTAACACATTTATTTTTTTCCATTCTGCAGGTATTGAATTTATTGCTGTTTCAACTTCATTTAATTTTCTTACATCAAAATTTAAACTCAATACATCAATCTTATATGTTGATTTTAATTGAGCAGAAAATTCATTCAATCGTTCAATTCTTCTACCTGTTATAATAATGTTGTAGCCATTTTTTGCAAACAACTCTGCTGTTGCTTTGCCTATTCCTGCTGTTGCTCCTGTAATAAATGCAATCATATAAAATGAATTTAAAATTAAGAATTAGAAATTTTACCAATATCTGATACGTTTGACTTTTTTATTTATTCATAAATTCACAAATCAACCTGTGAAAATGATGCGTTCCCGTTTCGCGTGTAGGCGAATAACGACCACTATCATAGAAGCGTGAGCGAATTCCTTTTTGAACATTTTCAACTACCGCTTCATCTTCACGTTCCACTTTGTCGAGCATATTTCCTGCACCTCTGTCCAATTTTGTTTCATCATAAATATAAGTGATAAATGAAACTTTAGTCAGCTCTGTATTTATTGGTTTAATAATATTTACAGACAATCCCCAAGGATAAAAATTAAACATCAAATTTGGAAATACCCAGTAATAATATGCGGAAACATTTTTTCCATAGTCGGGAGAATCTTTTGGCAAATCAAAAACATCTTCTCCGCCTTTAGATAAAGCTAATTGCAGGTTTGAATAACGATATAATTCAGTAGTGTAGGTTCCGTAATCAATTACACTATTCAATGAATTATGAATAAAAGGAATGTGAAAACCTTCTAAATAATTTTCGCAATATAAAGCCCAATGTGCTTTTACAAGATAATCACGTGAACGAGTTGCATCTACTTTAAATTCTTTAAGTGGTAAAAAATATAATCGTTTTTTTATTTCACCAATCGCTTCGTCCAATTGCATTGATGGATTTACAGAAGCGAATAATAATTTCTCTAATACTCCAAAAGGTACTTTTGGTAAATTATCTTTTTCACTTGGAAAACATTCAACGTCTTCAAATTCGGGCATTTGCTTGAATGTGCCATTCAAATCAAATCTTCTTCCGTGATAACGACAACGAATTTGATTTTCGGTGCAAGTATTTTCAACTAAAATATTTCCGCGATGTGTGCAAACATTTGATATACAATTAAGCGAATCTTCTTTATCGCGAACAAAAATAATTGGTTCGTTTATAAAACCTGATAAAATTGTTTTTGGAACAATTTGTCCTGAAAGTCTTATTTCATCAGTATCACCAACAAATTGCCATGTACGAGCAAATATTTTTTCTTTTGATAATTGAAAAATATTTTCGGAAGTATAAAACTCCGAACCTAATGTTGAAGCTTTGCGAATATCTTCATCAACAAAAAAAGTTTTCATATTTATAAGTATTTACCAGTAAGACATTAAGTACACAAAGAACCACTACGTTTTTATTTAGGTATTCTTAATGCTGGTGTTTTATATTTGTTTTGCTAATTTACTATGCTTTCTACTATATAAGAAATAAACTACCAATCCAATTCCTAACCAGATAGAAAACCAAATCCAATTAGAAGCAGCCATTCCGGTAAGTAAATAACAGCAGGATACTAATCCCATTACAGGAATCAATGAAAGGTTTTTTAAGAAGGACAAAATAGTCATTACAATACAAACGATAAAAAATCCAATCATTGGCAATTTTAATCCAACATGTTCTCCTGTAAAATTGAATGCTTCTGCAAAAAATTCAGGATAAGTAAATATTAAAAATGAGAAAGTAGCAAGAATGATTATTGGAAAAATAAATTTTGCGTTTATGTAAGGTAATCTGAATTTACCTTTAGTAGCTTCTGTTGCAGCTTTTTCATCTGCTGATTGTGTTGGTAGCAATAATACTCCTCCACATACTAAAACGAATGCAAACAAGGTTCCGATACTTGTAAAATCTAAAATAAAACTTTCATCTGTAAAAAACATTGGTAAGCCCACAACCAAACCTGTTACTATTGTTGCGAAGCCTGGAGTTTTATATTTTGGATGTATTTTAGAAAAACGTTTTGGTAATAATCCATCGCGACTCATGGTCATCCATATTCTTGGTTGTCCCATTTGAAAAACTAACATAACACTTGTCATAGCAATAACTGCTGCAATTGATACAATGTACAACATCCATTTTACACCTTTCAATGCAAAGATTTCTGCCAAAGGATCACTCACTCCTAATAGTTTATAAGAAACCATTCCAGTAAGGATTAGTGCAAGAATAATATATACAATGGTGCAAACAATCAACGAATAAATCATTCCTTTTGGTAAATCACGTTGAGGATCTTTACATTCTTCTGCTAATGTTGATACAGCATCAAAGCCAATGTATGCAAAGAATACAGCAGATACGCCTGCCATTACTCCTCCAAATCCGTTTGGCATAAATGGCGTCCAGTTATCAATATCTATATAGAAAAAACCTACGATGATTACTAAAACTACAACAGCAAGTTTTATCATTACCATTAAGTTGCTAAAGTTTTTTGATTCTTTAGTTCCAACAAAAACCAAAGCAGTAATCAATACATTTATAAGTACACCAGGTAAATCAAAAATAATATGTAGTCCGCCAATTTGTGGTGCGTAGTTCCAAGCCATTAAGCCTTCGCCAATTTTATCTCCAATTTTGTATTCTGTAAATGCTCTGTGTGCTTCTGTATAATTAATGGTTAACCATGCTGGCAAATCCACTCCAAAACCATGTAATAAATTTGTGAAATAGCCACTCCATGAAAATGCGATGTAAATATTTCCGATGGAATATTCCATCAACAATGCCCAGCCAATAATCCAAGCAAACAATTCTCCGAAAGAAACATACGCATAAGTATAAGCACTTCCAGAAACAGGAACACGAGCAGCAAATTCGGCATAACACATAGCTGTGAATCCACAGGCTACAGCACAAATTACATATAAGATTACAACCGCTGGTCCGCCAGAAAAACAAGCATTTCCAATAGCACTAAAAGTTCCTCCTCCAATGATTGCTGCAATTCCGAAAAAAGTTAAGTCGCGTACATTTAATACTTTGTGAAGTCCACTTCCTTCGTGGTCGCCACCTTCTGTTAATACAACATGTGCAGATTTTTTTCGAAATAAACTTTTAAAATTCATAAGTAATTTTTTTGATGAATAAACAAATTTAAAAGAATTTGTTTAGTAAATGATTTAAAAAATCACTTCCTCTAAAACTTGATTTGATTTAATTTCTCCAAATCCACTGATGTGTAATTGATAAAAATTTATGATGGCTTGAAGTAGTTGTTTTCGTTGAATTTTATCCATTTTTATTAAATGAATTGTTGGGTACGTTTCGTTGATAAAATCATTTAATAATTTGCTGTGAGGGCTTGCTAAAAAATGTGGATGTTTTGGTAATTGATTCACGAAATTTCCTCCTTGTAAATCAAAAATGGAATAATCGCTACTGTATTTTCCTTGCGGAAAAAATCCTAAATATTTACTCAATTGAATCATAAAATAGAGATGAAAATTGGAACAGTTTTCAGTTTCTAAATCTAAAATCAATAAGGAATTTTTTATGAACTCAAACATGTCTTCGTCTGCATGTTGTTCTCTTAAAGATTTGTAGAGAATTTCATTTATAAAAATAGCAACAGAACTTTTTATAATAGTATATGGAATAGAGTGGTAGGCTTGATGAATACTTATTTCGGAAATTGTTTGAAGTCCCGATTTCTTCGTGTTAGCAATTACCAAATCAACCAATGTGAGTGGTTGAAAAAGTGTGGCTTTGTTTTTTGATTTTTTGCTTCGTACTCCGTTTATAATAAATGATTTTACACCACTTTCGGGAGTATAAATTTTTGTAATTAAACTTGTTTCGGAATACTTAATGGTATGAAGTACAATGCCTTTTGTTTTAAGAAGCATATTCTTAAAAAATCATGTTTAATTGATTACTAAAATTTTTGTTGCAATTTTTTGACTTCCATCTTCGTTGGTACAAAAAACCATATACACGCCAGAATTCACACGTTCTCCTTTGAAATTTTTTGCATACCAATATGCTTGTCCACCTTCGGAAGTGGTTTCATACACAAGTGTTCCGCTGATATCGGTAATTTTTATTTTTGTGTTTTCCACAAGTCCTTTAATTACAATTGGTCCTGCATAATCGTGTTTTACAGGGTTTGGAAATGCGAACACGTTATCAAAAAATTCTTCTGGTTTTGTTGCAGTTCCTCTGAACGAAACAATTCCTTTGGAGGTACCAAAAAATATATCTCCTGTGTTGTGATTGATAACAATGCTTTTCACATCATTGCTCAATAATGGGCTATTGGTTTCATCAAAATGATAAATTTGTTTTGTGCCATCAGCCGACATTAAATAAACGCCAGAGTTGGCAGTTGCAATCCATTTTCTATTTATATCATCTACCGCAATGGATTGAATAAGTTCGGTTTCTAAAAGAATTTGAACGTGTCCATCTTGCTCAATTAAAATTTGTTGTGAATCAAAATTTTGATTTGTAAAAACATTTTCTGGAGTGTAAAAAACAGTGATTCCTTTATCTGTTCCAACCCAAATTTCTCCATCTTTATCTTCGGCTAAACAAATTACATTGGTGCTTGGTAATGCACCATCTCCAGTAGCTGTGCTTAATTTTTTTGCGTTAGACGAGTTGGGTGCAGCTGTACCACTTTGATAAACCATTAATCCACCACCACGCGATATGATAACCCATTTTTGATCATTTTTTGTTACTAGTATTTGTCCTAAATAGGAGAAGTTGCCCAACACTTGAAAAAAGTTTAACGAACTCCAACTGCCACTTGGTGTTTTATATGAAAGCGCATTGGGTGTTCCTGTATTTGTTACCCATAAATTGTTTGAAGCATCAAACGCCAATCCGTATGTCCAAATTGGAGCGTATCCCGGAAAACCTTGTAGGGTTTGTAGTGAACTATTTTTGTTGGTATATAATTTTGTTGGTACATCATCTGATAATTCAATAACTCCAGCACCCCAAGTGCTTGCATACGCATGCTTTGGGTTTTTGGGATCAACAATAACATTTGTGATATCATAAATGGTATCAAAATTTATAATTGATGAATAATTACCTTTTATAGTATTCCAACTATCGTTTGAATATTTATATAATCCATCAATGTAATAAACATTTCCCCAAGCATTATTTACTCCGCCAGGTGCCACCCAAAGGTTGTTTTCCTCTAAACTCATATTGCTTGCATTGTTACTCGATGGTCCATTTGGATAGATAGAATTGTAACCACCTTGCCACGATACCAATCCATATTTATTATCAGCAATCCAAGTTTTGCCATTTTTTATTAATGCTTGATTGGCAATTGAATTGCCTCCATAATATCCACTAAAGTAGCCATTTGGTGCAAGGCTTGAATTATATACTGATACAGCTCCAATTTGTGAAATCACTAAATTGTTGTCGCTTACTTTTAGTTGATTAGTTGTAAATCCGCTTCCAAAAATTGAAGTCCAAGATGTATAGTCATACACATATATTGAATCTTTATAAATGTTGTTTTTATTTGCTAAATATGGCGAAAGATTGGTATATAGTTTACCATTGAATGAAACTATAGTATTATAAATTCCCGTTGGTAATCCGCTCATCAATGACCAAGAATTAAAATCGGCTAAATTGGAATTGTTTTTTAAAGCTTTATAAATTCCAACATCTGTTGCAGCATAAATATATGTTCCATCATCGGTAATATCTCTCACGTTCAATGCATTTCCGTTTGCTCCAATGTAGTAAGTATCGCTTACTTCAAGTCTGTCCAAATCAATTACTACAATTCCAAATCCGCAAGCTAAATAAGCAAATTGATTAATGAAATAAATAGTGTTGATGGATTTATCTCCCACAATAGATTTACGTTTTATATCGGAGAGATTAATGATTGTTCCATTTGAAATAATATCGATATTAGAATTTTTATATGCAATCAAAAGTTTATTATTGCTTGTGTTATAATTAAGTACAGCAGGTTCAACATCCGACAATCCGTTTACTTTTGATAATCTTTCTACCGAATTATCCGATTGGTTTACAATAAAAATTCCGCCAGTTGTAGCGCAATAAATTTTGCCATTTCCTTCCGAAACAGAAACAGCATTTTTATAAGATAAATGATCTTTCCACTCGCCAATACGAAGATTTTGTGCTATGATAGAGTTAAAAAGGAAAACGCAAAATAAAAGTAAGTTATTTTTTTTCATACAATTGAGCAAGGTTAATCGCAATGATATAACATAAAAGTAAAGATATTATTGTATTAGTTGGAATAAAAAATTTCAACAAATAGTTATATAATTATCTTTGCGTTAATATGATTCCGTAGTTCAACTGGATAGAATGGCAGATTCCGGTTCTGCAGGTTGGAGGTTCGACTCCTCTCGGGATCACTTATTTACTTAAATCCACTCCATTCCTTTTTTCAAAAGTGAAAGTGTTTTTTCTTCGGGAGAATTTTTGATTGGAGTGTAATTATAAAACCAACTTGCAGTTTGTGGTAAACTCATTAAAATAGATTCAACTCTACCGTTTGTTTGCAATCCAAATTGAGTTCCTTTGTCATATACCAAGTTAAATTCTACATAGCGTCCTCTTCGAAGCAGCTGCCATTGCTTGTTTTCTTCGGTGTAAACTTTATTTTTATTTTTATTCATCAACTGTGTATAAGTAGGAGCAAAGCTATTTCCAACTTCCAGCACAAAATCAAATAATTGTTTTTTTGTAGCTTCAGGTGTAGCACTTAATTTGTCAAAAAATATTCCACCAATGCCGCGTGTTTCATTTCTATGTTTGATGAAAAAATAATCATCAGCCCACTTTTTAAATTTCGGATAGTAATCGCTATGATGTTTATCACAAGCTATTTTCAACGCATTGTGAAAAAATGTAGCATCGCTTTCATTTACGTAATGTGGTGTTAAATCAATTCCTCCGCCAAACCAATATTCGCCATTGCTCATTTCAAAGTAGCGAACATTCATGTGAATTATTGGAACCATTGGATTGATAGGATGAATAACAATGGAAACGCCTGTTGCATAAAAAGTGTGATTTTTTAATTCACTATTTCCGTTTGATAAAAATTCAGGAATAGCACCATGCACAGCCGAAAACAACACGCCACCTTTTTCAATTACATTTCCATTTTGTAAAATTCGTGTGCGTCCACCGCCACCTTCTTCGCGTACCCAATCGTCTTCAATAAATTTTCCTTTTGCATCTTCAGTTTCTAAAGCATTGCAAATTGTGTCTTGTAAAATTTTAAAAGCTTCGGTAATTTTTTCTTTGGTAAGCATTTTAGTTTGCTTTCATCAATTTGTAATCTTGGCATTTGAGTATGTACACAAATTTATTCTCAAAACCACTGTCTAATGGATATTGCGAGAAATTATAATTTGTTTCTATGCCTTTAAAATTGTTTTCGTTTACATATTTCATAAAACCTGTTCCATATTTTTTTAACAATGAAATAAAATAATAACTAATATCAAAACCTTGATATGCGTATAATTCTGGTTCGGTTTTGTATTTGTCTCTATAATTTTTGATAAACATTTTTGTAATTGCATTTTCGTAATCAACAAAATTATTGGAAGCAAAATGCAATGATAAATTATTCAAATATTCAATGTCCAAATTATCATAAGTCATCCAATTTTGCATACCAAACAAAATGATTTTGTATTTATCTTTTAATACATTTAATCGGCTGGTAAATTCTGTAACATAGGATTGGTTATTGGAAGGAAGCACCACAATGTTTGTTTTATTTGTAGTTAATAAATTTTCCAATGCTCCCAATCCTTTTGCTTCTTTCACCGAATCGGAAATTGGATAACCTGCTTTTTTGAAATCTTCGTTGGCAGTATTTTGAAATGCATTAATAAATGGAACTTCTCTTAAATTTCCATTATTTATTAAAATTATATTTTGTGTATGAAATGTATCTACAACAAAATGTGCCATTTGTGTTATTTGCAAAGTAGTTGATGGTAATGCTTTAAACACATAAGGATTGTTGAATAAAATTTTATTCAATTGTGTAAATGGTGATACAATGGCTATGGAATGTTCCTTTGCATAGTTGGCAACTGGCATAAAACTGGAAACATACAACGGTCCAATCATTAAATCCATAGAAGCTAATTCAGGCTTTTTCAAAAGGTTCACAATTGTTAATGAATCTTTATCATCAATATCATAGGTAAATATTTTTGCATTTAATTTTTGTTTTTTTAATGAGTCAATAGCAAGTAGTGCTCCTTCATAAAATTGCAACGACAAAGCTGTTTTGGATGAGAGTTGTTGTTGTCCATTTTCAATTTTTTCTAATTCTATTGCATTTGCTTCATCAGCATGAAATGGTAAAAAAAATGCAATGTTGTAAGTGCTTTTTTGTTTACTTTCATAAGTAGTTGGGGCAACTTCTGTTTCTTTATTTTTTGTAATATCATTAGCAACAGTAGCATTGTTTTTTTCTATAGCTACTTTCACTTCTTCCGTTTTCTTTTTATTGGTAGGTATTTTAATCGTTTGTCCTATTTTCAAACCATCTTGCAATTCTGGATTTGTAAATTTTAATTTTTCATCCGTTATTCCGTATTGTTTTGAAATAGAATAAAGTGTTTGTCCTTTTTCAACTTTGTGATAAATGTAATTGGTTGTATCAGCAAGAACAATTTCTGTTTTTGTTTTTTTCTCAAACGAAATTTTTAATACTTGTCCCGGCTTTATTCCATCAATGGCTTCAGGGTTTTCAATCACAATGCTATTCACATCGCGATTATAAATTTTTGCAATTGCAAATAATGTTTGCCCTTTTTCTACAGTGTGTAAATAATATTTTACACCATCAATTACAGCCGAGCTTTTTGTACGTTGTCCTTCTTGTGCAACAGAAATTTGTACAACAAATAAATTGCAAATCAGAAGTGAAAAGAAAAAATGTTTTTTTAAAATCATAGTTGAATATCTATTCCCACTCAATAGTTGCAGGTGGTTTGGAGCTGATGTCGTAAACAACTCTGTTGATTCCTTTTACTTTATTAATAATTTCGTTTGACACTTTTCCTAAAAATTCGTAAGGTAAATGACACCAATCGGCAGTCATACCATCGGTGCTAGTTACAGCACGCAATGCAATTGCATTCTCGTAAGTGCGTTCATCGCCCATTACACCAACCGATTGAACAGGTAAAAATATTGCTCCAGCTTGCCAAACACTTTTGTATAAGTTTTCTGATTTCAAGTTGTCAATAAAAATAGCATCTACCTCTTGCAATATCCGTACCTTTTCTGGAGTAATGTCGCCAAGTATGCGAATTGCCAAGCCTGGACCAGGGAATGGATGACGATTTAAAATAGCATCATCTATGTTTAATGTTTTGCCAACTCTGCGTACTTCATCTTTGAATAAAGTTTTAAGTGGCTCCACAATTTTTAATTTCATATAATCGGGTAAACCGCCAACATTGTGATGCGACTTGATAGTAGCCGATGGACCTTTCACCGAAATGGATTCAATCACATCAGGATAAATGGTTCCTTGTGCTAACCATTTTACATTTTCAATGCGTTTCGATTCTTCATCAAATACATCAATAAATATTTTACCTATTGCTTTTCGTTTTTTCTCTGGGTCGGTAACACCTGCCAATGCTGAATAAAAAAGATCTTTTGCATTTACTCCTTTCACATTCAAGCCCATGTGCTTGTAGGATTCCAACACATTTTCAAATTCGTTTTTGCGAAGCAAACCGTTATCAACAAAAATGCAATACAAGTTTTTTCCAATGGCTTTGTGTAGCAATACTGCGGCAACACTAGAATCCACACCACCGCTCAAACCCAATACTACTTTATCATTCCCAATAGTTTGTTTCAGTTCGGCAACTGTACTTTCTACAAATGAATCGGGTGTCCAGTTTTGCGAACATTTACAAATATCAACTACAAAGTTTTTTAATAAAACTGCACCTTCGGTGGAATGATAAACTTCGGGATGAAACTGAATACCATAAGTTTCTTCTCCTTGTATTTGATAGCCTGCAAACTTTACATCTTTGGTACTGGAAATAATTTCAAAATTGTTTGGAATTTTTGTAATGGTATCTGCGTGGCTCATCCATACTTGTGAATTATTGCTCACATTTTTAAACAATTGATTATTTTCTTTTACATACGAAAGATTAGCTCTTCCATATTCACGGTATTCAGATGCTTGTACTTCGCCACCAAAAGTATGTGCCATTAGTTGTGCTCCATAACAAACACCCAACAATGGCAATTTGCCTTTGAATGCTGACAAATCAGGGTTTGGAGCATCGGTGGCTCTTACCGAAAATGGTGAACCAGAAAGGATAACTCCTTTTATGTTTTTTGTTATTTGAGGAATTTTATTGTAAGGATGAATTTCGCAATACACATTCATTTCGCGCACTCTCCGCGCTATTAGCTGTGTATATTGCGAACCAAAATCGAGAATAAGTATTGTTTCTTGCATGTGCGCAAAGATAGAAAACTGCCTTTAATTCATAATGTTTTTATAAATAATTGTTTGTTCGTCTTTCTTAAAAATACACTCATCTAAATTTTGATAAATAGTAACAATTTGATAATGAAATACATCTTTTTTATTCATATATTTGATATTATTTTGTAATGTAAAATTAGGTTCATTATTTTCGTTTGCAGTGAGCACCCTACAAGAGTTCTTCTATTGAGGAATTATCTAAAACCGCTGTGTATATTATAATTTCAACTAATGAAATTAAAAGGGATACATATTATATTATTTTATTTTTTGTTTTTTTCCTTCTCTAATTATAGTTTTGGTCAGGTTTCCTATTTGGGTTTAGATGGTGGTTTTGAAGGTTCAGCAACAATAGATAATTCTACCACCAATACTTCTGCACAATCTGGGAAATGGGTAAAAGCTAATACTACACAAACTATTGCCAACGAAACTTCAACAGTTCGTAGCGGAACAAATTCACTCAAAATAACCAATTCTACTACAACAGGTAGAAGGGTGTGGTCTCCGCTAATAACAGTTTCATCTACAACCACATCGGTTACTATTCAGTATTATAGATATGTTACTAATACTACAAATACTCAAGAAAACCAAGAAGCTGTAACGCGAAGTGGCACAGAAGATTTACAGGGAACTTATGATGTTCCCGCATCTACTGGCACTTGGGAAAAACAAACCTATTCGCCATCTTCAAGAACTTTTACTGATATTACAGGAGAACTATTAACTAAACAAAAAGGCACTGGTGGTTCTATGTTTTTAGATGATATGTGTATATATACTGGTGGAGTTGATAATACCGCACCTAATACCGCATCTTCTCCATTGGCTTCTAATCCTAATTTAAACTCCATAGATATATCGTGGACAGCGGCTTCGGGAGGTGTTGATGGTGGAGGTTATTTGGTTGTTCGTGGTACAACTGACCCAACAAATGCTCCAAATAGTAATGGAATTTATGCTGTAAATAATTTAATTGCAGCAGGAATGACTGTGGTTTATAATGGAACAGGTACATCTTTTACAGATAATAATGGACTTGCATCTGGCACAACTTATTACTATAGAATTTATACTTATGATAAAGCATATAATTATTCAAGTGCTACAAGTTGTAATGGAACTACAACTTGTGCTACACCAACAAGCACTTATTTTTATCGAACCAAAACAAGTGGAAACTGGAGTAACGTGGGTACTTGGGAGGCTTCGCCCGATGGAACATCGGGTTGGATAAATGCTTGCAGTATTCCAACAAATGCTTCTCCTTTAATTACCATACAAAATGGGCATACTGTTACTATTGATGCAAATGCTACTGCTACTGACATAACTGTAAATTTTGGAGGAACATTACAAGCCAACAGTTCTGCTTTTGTTTCATTAACAATAAGCGGAAACCTTATTAATAATGGTATTTTTCAAATGGTAAATGGCGCATTTGGCTCCGATGTTTATTTCAATAAAAATGGAAATCAATCTATAACAGGAACTGGAGGAACTACTAATTTTTACAGTTTAGGATTAAATATGGGAACATCTAATGCTAATATTTTAGATATAAGTCCAACTAATTTTAGTTTTTACAGTCCATTGTTTCAAACAAAAGCCTATACCAATGCGTTGTTAAATGGCACTTGTAAATTTTCGGGTACAGCATTGTGTTCTGGCTCACTTTTTTCAGGAACTGGAGCTATTCCTGCATCTGCTGGTATTTGGGTAAACAATCCCAATATTACAATAAATGGTTCTGGAGGTTCGTATGATCTTTCTGGAAAATTAAAAGTGAGTAGTGGTATATTAAATATTGGAAATGGAAATGGTAATTCACTTCGCCTTTTAGCAAGTTCATCTTGTTACATTAGTGGAGGAACAGTAAATATTGCTGGGCGATTGCAAGCAATGAATAGTAGTGGAACAGCACAAAATAATGTAACCTATAATCAAAGTGGTGGAGTGGTAAATATTTCATCGTTTGGAGCCAATGGAAGTGCTTCTATTTCTGAATTTGATTTTGAACGAACTTCCGACAGTGTAATTATTTCAGGAGGAACAATTGTATTTAAAAATCAATCAACTCAAGTTGATGATATATTTCACTATGGAACTTCATTGATAACAGGAGGAACATTTCAAATTGCTGATGCATCATCTACAACTTTCGATGCTAATGGATTTTTAATTACGAGTGGTTCTGCTTTGCCAAGTATTTATATATATAAGCCAGCTGCGGTTTCGCCTATTGTATATTTGAATGATAACTTAAATGTGGTTGGCGATATTACCATAAGCAATGGAACTATTTTTAATAATAGTTTTGCTGCAACTCCCAGTTATTCTTCTTCATACGATATTGCACTTACAGGAAATTTTAAAAATGATGGAACATTTACAAGCAATAATTTTAGAGCAGTTAATTTTAAAGGCACAAGTGCTCAAACGATAAGTGGAAGCACTACTACAACATTTAATAATTTAAAAATAAATAATTCATCAGGAGGTGTAACACTTCAAACGCCTTCATTGGTAAGAGATTCGTTAACGCTTACCAAAGGAATTGTATATACCGATGCAACAAATTTATTGACAATGAATGCTGGTTCTTCTGCTACTGGTGCTAAAAACAGCAGCTTTATTTCAGGACCAATTGCAAAAATAGGAACAACCGATTTTGTTTTTCCTGTTGGAAAAGATACTGTATATCGACCAATATCGGCAACCACACTTTCTGCATCAGAAACATTTACAGCGGAATATTTTAATTATAGTGCCAATGCTTTGTATGATGTTTCGCTAAAAGACGCTTCCCTTGACCATTTGAGCATTTGCGAATATTGGATATTAAATCGTGCAGGTTCTGCCAATGCAAATGTTACATTAAGTTGGGATTATTATTGGAGTTGTGGAGTTTCATCCTTACCCGATTTGTCCATAGCACGATGGAATGGAACTATTTGGAAAGACCAAGGAAATGGAGGAACAACAGGCGATACACTTGCAGGAACAATTATTACAAATGGACTTGTAACATCGTTTAGCCCATTCACATTATCTTCAACATTAAGTACTGTTAATCCTTTGCCAATAGAACTTATAAGTTTTACAGCTACTTGCAATTCAAATAATACTGTAGATTTAAAATGGATAACAGCAAGTGAAATAAATAACGATTA
>JAYTXX010000167.1:0-4642 GCA_043742725.1 Bacteroidota bacterium
TAATATTAGCAAAAATGTTGTCCCATCTTTTCGCTTTTCAATGTCACATACACTAACAGAAAGATTAAAATTGGGATATAATCTTGGTATGGAGTGGGAAGCCGAAACTACAGTACCTACCTATATTTATACATTTACACTTGGAGCCAGCTTAACAAAAAAAATAAACATGTATATTGAATGGTTTGGAGGAACGTCTGCTATTAGTATTCCTGAAACATTATTTGATGGCGGGTTCGCATTTTTAGTTTTCAATAATCTTCAATTAGATATTTCTGCAGGTTATGGTTTAAATGAATTTTCGCCCGATTATTATTTAAGTGCTGGGGTTTCTTTTCGATTACCTCATTGAAAATAATTTTTATTAAAAGGATAATTGACTAATTTCGCGTTAGAAAATGCGTTTATGTATAAATTATTTTTAAAGCCAATTTTTTTTCTGTTTCAACCAGAAACAATTCATCATCTCGTTTTTAAAACAATCAAATTTTTTTGTAAAATACCAGGTGTTCCAGCAATAATAAAAAATTTGTATGTAATAAATGATAAACAGTTGGAGCGTAAATTATTTGGATTAACTTTTCCTAATCCTGTTGGTTTGGCTGCTGGTTTTGATAAAGATGCAAAACTGTTTGACGAGTTGGGCTATTATGGTTTTGGATTTATTGAAATTGGAACACTAACTCCAAGAGCGCAACCTGGAAATGAAAAGCCAAGAATGTTTCGTTTGCCCGATGATGAAGCATTGATAAACAGAATGGGATTTAATAATGGAGGAGTAGATGCTGCTGTGAAACGATTAAAAAATCGTAAAACAAAAATTATAATTGGTGGCAATATTGGAAAAAATAAAATCACTCCCAACGAAGAAGCTGTGAACGATTATGAAAAATGTTTTGAGAGTTTGTTTGATTATGTAGATTATTTTGTGGTGAATGTAAGTTCGCCAAACACACCTAATTTAAGGGCTTTACAAGATAAAGAACCATTAACACATTTATTGAATCGTGTGAAAAAATTAAATTCGCAAAAAAAAAATCCAAAACCAATTCTTTTGAAAATAGCCCCAGATTTGACAAATGAACAACTTGATGATATTATAGAAATTGTAAAAGAAACAAAAATAGATGGTGTGATTGCCACCAATACTACTATTTCGAGAGAAAGACTTAAAACGTCAAAAGAAAAAATAGAAAAAATTGGTGCGGGCGGTTTGAGTGGAAAACCATTAGCAAATCGTGCGACTGAAGTTGTGAAATATTTAAGTGAAAAATCGAGCAACGCATTTCCAATTGTTGCTGTTGGTGGTATTCACACGGGAGAAGATGCCATTGAAAAATTAAAAGCAGGAGCAAGTTTGGTTCAAATTTATACTGGTTTCATTTATGAAGGACCAAGCATTGTAAAACGAATTAATAAAGAAATATTAAAACGTAATTTATGAAATTAATAGAATGTCCTCGTGATGCAATGCAAGGTATTCACGATTTTATAGAAACAGAAAAAAAGATTACTTATATCAATTCCATTTTAAAATGTGGATTTGATACGGTTGATTTTGGAAGTTTTGTTTCACCCAAAGCTATTCCGCAAATGCGCGATACAGCTCAAGTTTTGGAGCAATTGGATTTAAGTTCTACAAAATCAAAATTACTTGCCATTATAGCAAATGTGCGAGGAGCGCAAGATGCAATTGAATTTGAAGAGATAACATATTTAGGTTTTCCATTTTCAATTTCCGAAACATTTCAACAACGCAATACAAACTCTTCCATTGATGAATCAATAATTCGAGTAGAGGAAATTCAAGATTTATGTGTGCGTAATAAAAAAAAATTAGTAGTGTATCTTTCCATGGGATTTGGAAATCCTTATGGAGATGAGTGGAGTAGTGATGTGGTGATTAATTGGACAAAACAATTGGGACAAATGGGAATAAAAATAATTGCATTGAGTGATACAATTGGTGTTTCAAATCCAGAAAACATTTCTTATTTATTTTCAAAATTAGTTCCAGAGTTTCCTGGAATTGAAATAGGAGCACACTTGCACACCACACCAGATACTTGGGAAGAAAAAGTACATGCAGCATATATTTCTGGTTGTCGCAGATTTGATAGTGCTATAAAAGGTTATGGTGGTTGTCCTATGGCTACTGATAAATTAACGGGAAATATGCCAACTGAAAAATTATTGAGTTATTTTGATAAAAATAAAATTGCTACAGGTATTGATAATACTGCTTTTTCAGAAGCAGTGAAATTATCTTCATTCACTTTTCCAATCAATTAACAAATGGCAAACGCTAAATTTTTGAAATTAGTAAACAATAAATTTCTATTTCAATTGTATTTGCTCAAAAGTTTGCCATTGGCTTTTATTGCTGGTATTGGTGTGCAAGAATTGACCACTGAAAAAGCCATTGTAACTATTAAATATAAATGGCTAACACAAAATCCTTTTCGTTCGATGTACTTTGCATGCCAAGCAATGGCGGCTGAAATGAGTACTGGTTTATTGGTAATGAGCAATACGTATGAAGCAAAACCTGCTATCTCTATGTTGATTGTAAAAAACGAAGCAGTTTATCACAAAAAAGCAATTGGAAAAATAAAATTTGTTTGTACTGATGGAAATCACATTACAGAAATTGTTGAAAAATTAAAACATTCTCCAGAAGGTATAATAACCGATATAAAATCAATAGGAATAGACGAGCAAGGCAATACGATTGCTGAATTTGTTTTTACTTGGTCGTTGAAAATTAAAAATTAAATTTATTAACATTTTGAGTTTGAAAAATTATAAATCTCAACACGATTTTTTAAGTATATTTGAAATAATTTTTAACAAAAAACACAATGCAAAGAGTAAGTTTTAATAACAAAAACAGTGTTTTCTTTAATTCATTAAAGGAAAAAGTAGATACTTATTTTAAATCAAATAATATTAAGGAAACGGGAAACTATAAGTTGTATCTGAAAACGATATTACTTTCTATTTCTTTGGTTTCTTTATACACCATTCTTGTATTTTTTACTCCTACTACTTGGATATCAATTTTATTATGTTGCTTAATGGGGTTAAACTTGGCGGGCATTGGTTTTAATGTGATGCACGATGGTGCACACGGAAGTTTTTCTACAAAAACGTGGGTAAACGAATTAATGGGCTATTCATTAAACGTAATGGGAGGTAGTGTTTATCTTTGGAAATATAAGCACAATGTAAATCATCACTCGTTTACAAACATAGAAGGAATGGACGATGATATAGATATCAAACCATTCATTAGAGTTCATAGCGATCAAAAAAAATATTGGTTCCATCGCTTTCAACATATTTATTCATTGGTGCTTTATGGTATCACTTATTTGCTTTGGATATTTTATCAAGATTTTAAAAAATACTTTACAGGAAAAATTGGAGAAACTCCTTTTCGTTCAATGGATTTGAAAGAGCATTTCATTTTTTGGATTAGCAAATTACTTTATATTGCTGCTTTCATTGTGTTACCAATATTTATGGTTGGTTTGGTTGATACCATTATTGGCTATTTAGTTATTTCATTCGTATGTGGTTTTGTGATAGCTGTAGTATTTCAATTGGCACACATTGTTGAAGATGCAACTTTTGAAACTCCCAATTCTAAAAACTATAAAGTGGAAACAGAATGGGCGGTTCACCAAGTTCAAACTACTGCAAACTTTGCAACAAAGAGTAAAGTTGTATCATGGTTTACAGGTGGACTAAATTATCAAGTAGAACATCATTTATTTCCTCGCATTAGTCATATTCATTATCCAAAAATAAACCAGTTGGTGCGCGAAACTTGTGAACAATTCAATATTCAATATTTGGAATTTCCAAGTGTATTGAGTGCTGTACGTTCGCATGTGGTGCATCTGAAACGAGTTGGAAGAGTTTAGGTTTTTGATTTTTGAAAATATCACCTAAAAATTTTCAATTATAAATAAAAACTTTATTTATAATTCTCAATTTCTAAATTTTTATTGCAGAAAAAATATTCTTGTTCTTGTTGGTTAGAGGCAACAATGATTAAACGATTTTTTGAATACAAATTTATTAATTGCTGATACCAATCAATAGCTTTTTTATCCAAATTGGAAGTAGGTTCATCGAGCAGTAGAATAGGAGTGTTGCACAAAATAGCCAACGCCAAACGCACACGTTGTTTCATTCCCGATGAATAATATTTTAACTGCTTATCTTTTGCTTTTTCAAGTTCAATTATTTCAATAATATTTTTTGTAGAAAGTTGATTGATGAAAGGTTTGAACTGTGCTTGAAACTTAATAGATTCGGTAAGTGTAAATTCGTCAAATAATTCTAAATAGGGTGCAGCATAGCTAATGTGTTTAAATATATTTTCTTCTTCTATTTTTTCTATTTGCGAATTTGAATTTTGAATTTCATATTTTAATTCACCTTCCGATGAAATTAAATTTCCAGCAATAACCTGTAAAAGGGTTGATTTTCCTGAACCATTGGCTCCCAAAATCACGTAATTATTTTCGCTTGTAAATTCATAATCAATCTTGCGAAAAATCCATTCGTAATTATAGCGTTTGCCTATGTTGTCTAATTTTATATTCATCTTAAAATAAAAAAGAGTGTAGTC
>JAYTXX010000168.1:0-36411 GCA_043742725.1 Bacteroidota bacterium
TCGGAAGCAACACTGTGTATGATTTAGTTTTTTCTTCTATCAATAAATTTATGAGCAATAAAAACAAATACAATGCAATTATATCGTAAGACATTAAAATACTTTGAGTTAAAAAAGTTGGTTGTAGCAACAATAAAATTAATGCCAATGAAACAAAATAATCGCTCAAATATTTTTTTGAAAGTTTATAAAATTCATAGCAAATACCTATCAAAAAAGGCAACATAGATAGATGAGAAACAAATAAAGATTTCGAAAATAATTTCCAAATCACAAACAAATATGTGCTATATAAAGGAAAAGTAACATTATCGGAATCAGTAGGAAAATCAAGTAGAGTAAACAATCCATCAAAGTAATTAGAGGCGACTTTTGAAAAAAATATTCCATCCCAAAAAAAAGGAATGTGCAAACTAAAAATGGTTAGAAAAATAAAAAATAAAAATGAAAGTGAAAGAATAATTTTATTGTTCATTGTGTTTACTTCTTACAATTTCCGAAATTATATATTGAGGTTTATTGTTCAGTGTGAGGTACATTCTGCCAATGTATTCGCCAATAATACCAAGTGTTGTTAAAATTAATCCTCCGAAAAAAATGATAAGAATAACAACGGTTGTCCAACCTTCCACAAAAATTTTGGTGATAAAATAATCGTACAAATATTTTAGAGCCAAACAAAATCCTATGAACGTGGACACAAGTCCTGCAATAGTAGCCATTCGCAAAGGTGCTACAGAAAAGCCGGTAAACAATTTCATCAAAACGGAAAATGATTTAGAAAATGTATAATTACTTTTTCCAATGATTCTTTTTTGATGTTCAATGTCAATTTGGGTAAGGTTTTTTGTTATTGTTAAAATAATTCCATCAATGTAAGGAAATGGTCCAGAAAAATTTTTTACCTCTTCTACCGTTAATTTATTTATAATTTTAAATGGCGACAAATAAATTGCTTTCGGTTTAGAAACCAACATTTCTGCCAATTTCCCATTTACTGCACTTCCAATATTTTTAATTACATTTTGTTTTAGTTCAATAAAATTTGCATAACAAACATCAAATCCTTTTTTACATTCGTTGTATAATTTTAAAATATCGTGGGGATTGTGCTGTAAATCATCATCCATAATAACGCAGTAATTTCCCTTTGCAATGCGCAATCCAGCAAGTATTGCATTATCTTGTCCAACATTTTTTTTCAAAGAAATTCCACTTGTTGATGGATAAGTTTCAATTAATGTTTTAATTTTTTTCCAACTTTCATCAACACTACAATCGTTTACAAAAATAATTTCATACGCACATTCTCTCTCAAGTGCTTTTGAAATGCGAAAATGCAATTCATCAATAACTTGCGAACTATTGTAAACCGGAATAACAACACTTATTTCTATCGCATTCATTTTTGGATTAATAGTATTAAATCTTTATTAAAACGAACAATTATTTTGTAATCAAATTTTATTTTATTTTTCAATTTATCCAACTCTTTTATCAATGTTTGTTCTGTGTATCTGAAACTGTGTTTTTGTCCATTAATACTAGCTGATACTCGTGCTAATTTACCGATAAATCCATTACGGCTGGAAAGATTTATAACTGGTTCTGAAATAATAATCTGGGAAGATGAGGTAAACATTTTTAGAAATAAATTTTCTAAATTTTGATGAAAGTGATACAAAGAACCACACATAATAAGTGTATCGGAAGCTGGAAATTTTTCAAGTATTTCTATGTTTCCAAAATTTGCATTAAATTTTTTTTCAATAGCCGATTGCACAAATTTTTTATTTGCATCAATACCAACCCACGCTATAGCGTTTTGCTTACAATAGTTGGCAATAATTGTATCGCCAAAACAAAGTTCAGTTACATTTTTTCCCGTAATAAGTGCCGTTATTTTATCGAAACGCTTATAATAGTTTCCTTTGTAAATAATGTTCATTAACAATCGGTACAAAAAAATATTCTTATATATAAAACTTGTATTGGTCATATACAATCAAAATCGTTTTCTTTAGTAAATTTGCGTGAAAGTTAATAGTGTACTTTGTAAAAATAATCAAATCTTATTAATAAAATTTTGAAAAAAGTTTTCATATCTCAATCTAATTATATTCCTTGGAGAGGATATTTTGACGCAATAAATGCTGTTGATGAGTTTGTAATATACGATGATGTGCAGTACACAAAAAATGATTGGCGAAACAGAAATAAAATAAAAACTTCCAATGGTGTTGTATGGCTTACTATTCCTGCTGAATCAAAGAATGGACATTTGCAAAAAATTAAAGATGTAAAAATTTCAAATGCAAATTGGCAATTGAAACATTGGAAATCAATTCAACTAAATTATGCTCGAGCACCTTATTTCAAAGATTATGCTCCAATTTTTGAAGAAATTTATTGCTCAAAAAAATTTACTTATTTAGTGGAAGTAAATTATTGTTTTATTGAGTTAATCTGTAAACTACTTGATATTAAAACCACAATCAAAAATGTTCTTGATTTTAATTTAAAAGAAAAAAACAAAACCGAAAGACTTATTGAATTGTGCCAAAAAATAGGTGGTACAGACTATTATTCTGGACCTTCGGCAAAAAACTATTTAGATGAAATTAAAATGAAAGCTGAAAATATTCAACTTCATTATATCAATTACTCCAACTATTTACCTTATGAACAACAGTATGGTGATTTTATAGAAGGCTTATCTGTTTTGGATTTGATTTTTAATGAAGGAAGTAATTCAAAACATTTTTTAAAAAGTTTTTCAAATTCAAATGAATTAATTTTACTAAATTAAAAATTACCAAATGGATAAAAATGAATTGATAAAAAAATATACTGATTTTTACGAACCCAAATTGCTCAATTTTGGTGCAAACCCTAAAGGTGTTGATATGACATCTATTGAATCGCAAGAGATTCGTTATAAAGAATTGATAAAAATTTTTGAGAGCGAAAAAAATGTTTCAGAAAAAATTTCAGTGTTAGACTTTGGTTGTGGTTACGGAGAATTTTTTGAATTTTTGAAACAACAAACATTAAACTTTTCATATACTGGATACGATATTTTGCCATTGATGATTGATTTAGCAAAAACAAAACATTTCGATTCACAAGCAAAATTTACAAACTTGCTTCCAGAAAATCAATCGTTCGATTATGTGATTGCAAATGGTATTTTCACATTAAAATTTGAAGCTGAAGAACAAAAATGGAAAAAACATGTTTTCGAAATTTTAGAAAACATGAACCATATTAGCCGAAAAGGATTTGCTTTCACCAGCCTCACAAGTTATTCCGACAAACATTTGATGAAAGACTATTTGTACTACGCCAATCCACTTGAACTATTTGATTATTGCAAAACACATTTTTCAAAATATGTTTCCCTTCTACACGATTATCCCAAATATGAATTTACCATTCTTGTTCGAAAAGATGTGATTTAATTTTTTCATAAATTAAGGCAATAAAGCAAACAAAATCACGTTTATAAAAGGTTTGTTTTTTATGTTTAATTAGTTTAATTTTATAAACTCTTATGAAAAAGAAAAAAGTCATATCATTCATCATCATTGCATTTTTAAGTGTTCAACTATTTGCTCAAGCTCCAAAATATAGTAATGAATTTTTGAATGTTGGCGTTGGTGCAAGAGCATTGGGAATGTCTAATTCTTATGTTGCATCAGTTGATGATGTAACTGCTGGTTATTGGAATCCCGCTGGATTATTGAACATTGGAAACCAACATCAAATTGCATTGATGCACAGCGAATATTTTGCAGGAATTGCAAAATACGATTATGGCGCTTTTGCAACAAGATTAGATAGTTCAAGTGTTTTAGGAATTACAATTGTTCGCTTTGGAGTTGATAATATTCCGAATACTACTGATTTGATTCGACCTGATGGAAGCCTTGATTACAATCGAATTACAACTTTTTCGGCAACCGATTGGGGCTTTTTAATTTCGTATGCAAAAAAATTAAAAATTCCGAATTTGCGCGTTGGTGCTAACGTAAAAGTTATTCGCAGAAAAATTGGAGATTTTGCTGGAGCTTGGGGTTTTGGCTTGGATGCTGGATTTCAATACGATTACAAAAAGTGGAAACTTGCAGGAATGTTGCGAGATGTAACTTCTACTTTTAATGCCTGGAGTTATAATTTATCTGATGAAATGAAACAAACATTCATTGCAACAGGAAATGAAATTCCTGAAAATTCTTTAGAAATTACTTTGCCAAAATTACTATTGGGTGGAGCTCGAAAATTTGACATCACAAAAAAAATATCCTTACTTGCTGAACTTGATTTAGATGCAACCTTTGATGGAAAAAGAAATGTATTAATCAAAAGTAAAGCTGTAAGTATAGACCCACACATTGGACTTGAAGCTTCTTATTTAAACATTATTTTCTTGAGAGCTGGCGTAGGGAATTATCAAACTTACACGGATGCAACAGGCAAAACAATAACCACAATTCAACCAAATGTTGGAGTTGGGGTTAAGATAAAATCAATTTACATTGATTATGCTTTAACCAATATTGGTGGTTCTTCCATTGCATTATATTCAAATATATTTTCTGTTAAAGTTGATATTAATAAGAAAACGAAATGACAAAACGGTTACTTGCAATATGTTTGTTTTGCCTTTTATTTATTAGCATAAAGGCACAACCGTATGGTAACGAATGGATAAATTACTCTCAACAATATTATAAAATAAAAATTGGCTCAAACGGTATTTACCGCATCGATTCTACTACTTTGGCTAATGCAGGAATTTCAGTAAATTCAATTAATGCACAAGATTTTCAAATTTTCAACAAAGGAGTTCAACAAACAATATATGTAAAAGGCGAAAGTGATGGCATTTTAAACGCCTCGGATTACATTGAATTTTACGCACAAAAAAATGATGGCACATTAGATTCTTTGCTTTACGTAAACACCAATTTTGTTCCCAATCCTTATTATAGTTTAGTAAATGATACTGCAACGTATTATTTAACGTGGAGTTCTTCATCTATCAAAAAAAGAATGATGATTGAAACGGATACTTCATTTAGCTCCTATACGCCAGCAAACTATTTTATGAAAGAGGAAATAGTTTTTAAACCCTATTATTATGCAGAAGGCGAAACCAATGCATTTGGAGGAACTGATCCACGCTATATAAGAACAGAAGGTTGGTTCGATTACTGGTTTGGAGTAGGAACCAGTACACAATATTCCATAAACACTTCTAATAGATATGTTTCTGGTCCAAACTCAATAATTAAAACAACTGTTGTTGGAGAATCCTTTGATGAATCATTAATAGTTCAAGGCTTTTCCGACCATCATTTAAAAATTAATTACAATGGAAATTTATTTGCCGATACACTATTTAAAGGATATGAAGCCAATAGATTTATAAAATCTGTTTCCACAAATTCACTGGGAAACATAACCACCGATTTTGATTTTTCAAGTATTACTGATATGAATTTTACATCAAACAACACAACTGTTTCATATGTTTATGTAAAATATCCGCATACATTTGATTTGGAAAATAAAAACGAATTCACCTTGTTTTTGCCCGACAATAGTATAGGCTCAAAGTCTTTTTTGAACATCACTAATTTCAATTCTTCAAGCCCTGTTGTTTTTTATGATATAACAAATGGCAAACGCATTGATGTAGTTTCTTCAGCTGGCAATTTCAAAATTTTGGTTCCAAATAGTGGAAATGAAAAAAAATGTTTTATAATTTCTGATGCAAATATTATAAATATTTCGGGTATTCAACCGGTTACTTCTTCTTCACAATTTACCAATTATGCTACGCTATCAACAGACTCTGCCTACGTTATTATTTCTCACAAAACATTAATGAACTCGGCTATCAATTATAAAAATTATAGAGCATCAATGGCTGGCGGAGCAAACAATGTAATACTTGCCGATATTGATGAACTATACGACCAATTTGCATACGGAATTGTAAAAAGCCCACTTTCAATCAGAAATTTTTGTAATTATTTATTGGATACATATCCTACTCGACCAAGCAATTTGTTTTTAATAGGAAAATCTATCCATTTAAGAGATAACCGATTAAATAGTTTTTATGGAAATGACCCTAACAATTACGAAAACTGCTTGGTACCTTCTTTTGGAAACCCATCGAGTGATAATTTGCTAACAGCAGGATTAAATGGAAGTGTTTACGATCCAGCAATTGCAACGGGAAGACTGTCAGCAAGAAATTCAAATGAAGTAGATTGGTATTTGGAAAAAATAATGGAATATGAAAATCCAGACATTTGCCGACCTGCCGAATGGATGAAATATGTATTGCACTTTGGAGGAGGTTCAAATGATAGGGAACAAAGCTGGTTTCAAACATATTTAAAAAACTATAAAAAAATAATAGAAGATACTTTATTTGGGGGAACAGTAATAAAAGAATTTTACAAAAAAACATCTGCCCCTATTGAAATTAATCAATCGGATACATTAAAAGATTTACTAAACAATGGAGTTGCCTTAATGACTTTTTTTGGACATGCTTCCGGTCAAGGCTTTGACCAAAGTATAGAAGATATTGATGTTTATAATCCTAAACCAGGAAGATATCCTTTTGTTTTAGCAAACTCTTGTTGGGCTGGCGATTTTCATTTAGCTCAAAAAAGTTCTACCGAAACTTTTGTTATTGCAAATCACAAAGGAATGATTGGGTATTTAGGTTCTGTGGGGCTGGGAGTAACGGATGCACTAGATAAGTATTCTACTGAATTTTACAAGGAAATATCCTATAAAAATTACAATAAAAGTATTGGAAGTACTATACAAAAAATTATAAAAACATTAGAACCTCAAGCAACAAGCGATACCATTGTGAAAGCAACTTGTTTTGAAATGAGTTTGCATTGCGACCCAGCACTAAAACTACATACATCTGAACTACCTGATTACAAAATAACAAACAATGATGTGTCATTTGATATGACATCACAAATTGATTCATTCAAAGTTATGGTTTCAGAAACAAATATTGGGAAAGCCATCTACGATAGTATTATTACAGAACTTATTCGCACATTTCCTAATGGAGAAACTCAAACTTATTATTCAAAAAATAAAGCACCACTATTTAAAAGTGTAGTTACATTTAAGCTTCCAATAGATTTTACAAAAGGAATTGGACTCAATAATATAAAAATAACATTGGATTATAAGGATAGAATAGTTGAAACGAATGAAAATAATAATACAACCAATCCAGATGTAGATTTATTGATTACAAGTGGTGAAATCAATCCAGTATATCCAGCACAATTTGCAATTATTCCAACAGATACTATTACATTAAAAGCATCTACATCTAATCCTTTTATTAGTTCAAAAAATTACAAATTTCAAATCGACACAACCGATAGTTTTAATAGTCCATTTATGCAAAGTACTGTTATAAACACTATAGGTGGAGTGGTAAAATGGAAACTTTATCCAACTATAATTTTTACCGATAGCACTGTTTATTACTGGCGTGTAAGTCCTGATTCAATTGATACAAATGGATATAATTGGAAAGAAAGTTCATTTCAGTACATTAAAAATAAACACGGTTGGGAACAAGCACATTTTTTTCAATTTAAGAATGATAAATATACTTATGTGAAATTTAACAGAACACAACGCAAATTTAGTTTTGCAAATGATGTTCAAACATTGTTTTGCAAAACAGGAATTTATCCTTTTATTCCTTATGATGAAATTGTGTATGAATTGAACAATTACAATAAAAGTACTTGGACCTGCATTTATCCACCCAATTCAGGATTTAGTATTGTAGTGTTTGATCCCTATAGCGGAAAACCCACTACCAGTATTTACCAACCCAATGGTTTTGGACAATATGGAGATATTAGATGTGATCAAACTAATTACGATGTATTTGAATTTTATGATTCCGATGCAGCTTCAAGAGATACAATGGCAAGTTTTATCAATTCGCTCGCTCCAGGAACACTGTTTTTGGGATATAGCGAATTTTATCCTCGATTTGGGCAATATGAAACAAAACTAAATGATGCTTTTAAAAGCATTGGTGCCAATGATATGAATGCTTTGCCCGATTCACTTCCATACATCATTTGGGGAGCAAAAGGAAAAACACCTGGTACCGCAAAAGAAATTATTGGAAGCTCTGAATTATCTATTTTACAACTCGATACCGCTTTTACAACTAATTGGAAAGATGGTTCCATTTCATCGCCAATTATAGGTCCAGCGAAAAGTTGGAAATCATTGCATTGGAGATGGAAAACACTTGATGGCTCCAACACAAAAGATAGTATTGTAATTCGTGTGATTGGAATAAAAATTAACGGAACAGAAACTACACTTGCAAATTTCAAAACCGACTCAACAGATGTTTTGAATTTATCACATTATGTAGATTCTTCTTTGTACTCAACCATTAGATTGGTTGCTTACATGAAAGATGACAGTTTGCATACTCCTCCGCAAATGCAGCGTTGGCAAGTGATTTACGACCCTGTTCCAGAAGCGGCTATAAATCCTGCTATTGGCTACAATGTTGTGAACGACACATTACAACAAGGTGATAAAGTAAAAATTTATGTACCTATTCAAAACATAAGTGATGTATCATTCACAGATAGTTTGCTGATTAATTATTGGGTTGAAGATGCACAAAATGTAAAACATACGTTGCCTTCTTCATTAAAGAAAAAACCTTTTGTGCCAAACGAAGTGATTATTGATTCTATTAATTTGAATACTTCGGCATACCAAGGCAAATGTGCATTTTGGGTGGAAGTAAATCCTATAAATCAGCCGAAATCACAATTGGAACAATATCATTTTAATAACATTGCACGCATTCCTTTTTACGCAACAGTAGATAAAATAAATCCATTATTAGATGTAACATTTGATGGAGTTCATATTTTGAACAACGATATTGTTTCGGCAAAACCAAACATTTTGATAAAACTAAAAGATGAAAATCAGTTTTTAGCATTGAATGATACGAACGATTTTAAAGTATTTGTTATTTCGCCAAATGGTGCTCAGAAACAAATTCATTTTGGAAGTGATATGATTTTTATTCCTGCTGTGTTACCAAACAATAGTTGCAAAATAAATTACACACCACAATATACACAGGATGGAACATTTCAATTGATTGTTCAAGCAAAAGATAAATCTGATAATCGCTCGGGAAGTGTGGATTATAAAATAAATTTTGAAATTGTAAACAAAGAAACAATTACGGAAGTGATGAATTATCCAAATCCATTTTCTACGGCAACTCACTTTGTGTTTACGCTCACAGGCTCCGAAGCGCCAACCTATTTCAAAATTCAAATAATGACCATCACAGGAAAAGTGGTAAAAGAAATAACCAATGACGAAATTGGATTTATTCACATTGGAAGAAACATTACAGATTATGCTTGGGATGGAAAAGATGAATTTGGTGACCAATTGGCAAATGGAGTTTACTTATATCGTTTAGTTACTTCACTACACGGAAGCACAATAGAGAAGCGCGAAAGCGGAGCTGACCAATATTTCAAAAAAGGTTGGGGGAAAATGTTTTTGATGCGTTAGCATGTTACATTCAGAAAACTACAACAAGCATAAATTCAATTTATTATTTTTAGGAATAGTTTTAGTTCAAGTAATTACATGGCTAATTATGAAGCCGGTGTGGGCATTCAGCGATGACTATTGTTATGCACTAAATGCAAGCAATTTGTTTTTACAAAAATTTCAACTTACAAACAATGAATTTCAAAACCGATTAGGAGTATCTTTTCCAGCTGCAATTATTTTTTATTTTTTAAAAATAACTCCTTATACTATTAGCTTATTTCCTTTATTAATAAGCATTTTAACTACCAAAATAGTTTTTGCTTTTTCAAAAAAAACAAACCAAATTTCACTCGGAATAATTTCCTGTTTTTTAATTGCAACTAACATTTTACAAATAACATATTCCAACGTTTTGTTTCCAGATATTTTAATTTCTTGCTATTCAATAGCAATTGTTTTGCTTTTATTTCAAGGAAGAAAGCAAAATTCAAAAAGCTGGAAAAAGCCATTATTAATAGGTTTATTCACATTCATTGGAATTTTTACAAAAGAAACAATTGTATTAATTTTTCCATTTGTATTACTAATAATGGGATTTGATTTGATTAAAAAACAGAATCTACTATTTTGGAAATATTTAATTTATTCTGGAATCATATTCATCCTTTTGTTTTTTGCATTTTACTATTTTATAACAGGAGACGCACTTTTTAGAATTAAAAATTTAATCGCATACAATTCAACAGGATTATCAAATAAAGAAATGACAGACTTCCTTGATTTAAAATATGGTTCTAATATTTTGCAATGGATGAACCAACAATTGGGATATGTTTTTATTATAATTTTATCACTTCCTATATTTTATAAATTTTTGAAAAAAAAAACGAGCACTTTTATAAGCTACATTTCAGTTTTTGCATTATCACTTCTCATCATCTACTCTATTTTGTTTTTTATTCCTAAATATGGTATGTTATTTAAAATGGAAAGAGTTTGGATGTTGTTAATTTCTCCATTATCAATACTTTCAGCACATTCTATTCTAGAACTAAACAAAAAAATAATTTTATTTTTCATCATTATTTTCACAATTTTAGGATTTTATAATTATGAAATTGTTGGAATGAATAGAGCTGTTTTATTTTTCAGTTTTTCTTTTGTAAATATTTTATTGTATTTCGATTTATTAAAATTTCGTTATAAAAATTTGTTGCTCCTAATCCCATTTGTTTTGCTGACAATAAATTTTCTTTATGCAAACAATAATTATCGAAAAACAGTAGTATTATCAAGCGATATAGTTAAAAATGAATTAGAAAAATTAAATACAACTAATCAACAAAAAATAATTTTAACAGACGAAGAGTTTAAGGAAAATCATATTATTTACAATCAATTTAAAGAATATGAAAACTTGAAAATTTTATCATTTGAAAAACTTGATTCATTAAGAAAATTAAACACAAACTATTACTTACTTTTCAATCAAGATTATTTCAATCAAATAGATTCGCTTACTAATAAAAATAATTACGATACTGTATTATACAATTCAAAAGGCTTATTAATATTAAAAAGTAAATGAAAATTAAAAATATATTTTTCTTGTTTTTGTTTTTTATTACTTGCAATACCTTTGCGCAATCGTCATTCAAAAAAATTTCTCGTCCTGAAAAAATATGGGCTTTTACTCATCCTTTTGTTGCAAAAAAAACATATCGCATTACTCAAAAAGTAGAGCAAATTGTTGATTCCATAAAAGCCAAAAATATAATTGGCAACGATAATAATGGTGGGAAATTAGACGCATTCAAACATGCTTTTTGGATGGCAAATATTGCTCAACATATAGGAAAACGAAAAGCACTAAAACTTGGTATTGCGCACGAAAAAGGAAACAAAATTCAATTTAAAAAACATCAATTAGAAGAAAAAATATTACCCGATTCTGTAAGTTCTGAAATGGATTTGTATAACAACGAACAAGGAGCAATAGCTGGGATATCAATTTCTAAAAATGAAAAATTGCAAACAAAAATTCTTGAAGCACTTTACGAAGGGAAATTAAAAATTATTAAAAAAGATGAACAAGGAAATTTTTTGACTTGTAATGGCGAAAAAATTATACTTCAGAATTGGTTTGGTAAATGGAATATTCCAAAATGCTTGATTGCTTCCAACGAACATTGATTTTTATATCTTTACAAAAAAATATTTTGTGAAAAAAATTCATCTTTTTTTACTTTCATTATTAAGTGGCTTATTGCTTTCTGTTGGCTGGTTTACAATTGGAAGTGTGTTTGTTTTATTCCTTGCATTTGTTCCTTTATTAATCGTTGAAGATTATTTTTTTCATCATCAAAATAAATTAAAACCAGGGCTACTTTTTTTATTTTCTTATCTCTGTTTTTTCGTTTGGAACATTTGCACATCTTGGTGGATAAAAAATGCATCACTCGAAGGAGGCGCAATGGCGGTGCTTTCCAACTCTTTATTTATGACAATAACATTTGTATTGTTTCACCGATTGAAAAAACGAGTAGGCGAAAAATGGAATACAATTTTATTTATTTGCTGTTGGATAACATTTGAATTTATTCATCTTCACTGGGATTTAAGCTGGACTTGGCTCAATTTAGGAAATGGTTTTGCCAACACTATTTTTATGATTCAATGGTATGAATATACAGGAACTTTTGGCGGAACACTGTGGATTTTGGCAATGAATATTTTGATTTTTAATTTTATTAAAACATATAAAACGGAAAATAAAAAATTAAATATTCGCAAAGCTGTAGTTATTTTATCTGTTTTAATTTTACCCATTTTTATTTCTTCTGTTGTTGAGTTATTTGCAACTAAATTTTCGAAAGGAGGAATCAAAGTCGTTGTGGTTCAGCCAAACATTGATCCTTACAATGAAAAATTTAGAGCATCGTTTCAGGAACAAGTACAAAAAATGATGACGCTTGCTGAGCAAAAAATAGATTCAACAACTCAATATGTAATTTTTCCTGAAACTGCTTTAACAGAAGATATTTGGGAAAATAAAATCAGTGATAATTATAGCATTCAATATTTAAAAACATTTTTGAAAAAATATCCTCAACTAAAAATTGTTATTGGAGCAAATACCGCAAAGCTTTATCAAGAAGGAGAAACACTTTCGGAAACTGCTCGTAAATTTACCAATGCTGATGCGTATTACGATGCGTACAATACTGCATTACAAATTGACATTTCCGACAATATTCAAATATATCACAAATCAAAATTAGTTCCTGGTGTAGAAAAAATGCCATTTCCTTTTTTGTTCAAACCACTCGAAAAATTTGCAATTGATTTAGGCGGAACAATTGGTAGTTTGGGCATTCAAAACGAACGTACTGTATTTTTTTCTACTGATAAACAAATGAGTACCGCACCCGTTATTTGTTATGAAAGTGTTTATGGTGCTTATGTTGGAGATTATATAAAAAATGGTGCACAATTTATTTCAATCATTACAAACGATGGCTGGTGGGGTGACACACCAGGATATAAACAACATTTACAATTTGCAAAACTTCGTGCAATTGAAACACGCAAATGGATTGCTCGTTCGGCAAACACAGGTACTTCTTGTTTTATAAATCCAACTGGCGAAATTTCACAAGCTACGCAATGGTGGACTACTGCTGTGATTGCACAAAACATTCAATTGGGCAACAAACAAACTTTTTATACAAAACATGGCGACTACATTGCACATATTGCTTTTTGTATTGCAATAGCAATGCTTATTTATTCCCTTTTAATTCGGAATAAGATTATTAAAAAACAGTAATTTTGTCGGCTTCTTAAATAGAATATATTTAAGAGTTAATAAACACAACTATGGAAAAATTTGATGTTACCATTATAGGTTCTGGTCCTGGCGGATATGTTGCTGCCATTCGTTGCGCACAGTTGGGGATGAAAACCGCAATTATAGAAAGATACAACACACTTGGCGGAACGTGTTTAAATGTTGGCTGCATTCCTTCTAAAGCATTGCTTGATTCTTCTGAGCATTTTCATAATGCCACTCATACTTTTACTGAACATGGTATTGATGTAAAAGATGTAAAAGTAAATTTAAAACAGATGATTAAGCGAAAAGCAGATGTTGTAAAACAAACCTGCGATGGTATTAATTTTTTGATAAAAAAAAATAAAATCACAGTTTATAATGGACACGGTTCGTTTGTAAATGCCAATAAAATAGCGGTGTTGGGGGCTGATGGTAAAACAATTGAAATTGAAACATCAAAATCAATTATTGCTACTGGTTCAAAACCATCGTCATTACCCGGAATTGAAATAGATAAAAAAAGAGTGATCACTTCTACCGAAGCATTAGTAATGACGGAAGTTCCAAAACATTTAATAATTATTGGCGGTGGAGTAATTGGTTTAGAATTAGGTTCGGTTTACGCACGATTAGGTGCAAAAATTTCTGTTGTTGAATTTACAGGAGGAATAGTAAGCACTATGGATTTGGCTCTGGGAAAGGAATTGCAAAAGAGTTTGAAAAAATTAGGATTTGAATTTTACTTCAATCACAAAGTTACTGCTGCCAAATCAAAAGGAAAAGAAGTAAGTGTATCAGCCGAAAATGCTAAAGGTGAAACCATTGAATTGAAAGGCGATTATTGCCTTGTTTCTGTTGGCAGAAAACCATACACCGAAAATTTAGGTTTGGATAAAGCAGGTGTAAAGCTTGATAACAGAGGAAGAATAGAAACCGATAATCATTTGCAAACAAATGTTTCGAGCATTTATGCAATTGGCGATGTGGTGAAAGGCGCAATGTTGGCGCACAAAGCAGAAGAAGAAGGAATTTTTGTTGCCGAAACAATTGCCGGACAAAAACCACATATAAATTATAATTTAATACCAGGAGTAGTTTATACCTGGCCCGAAGTAGCTGCTGTTGGCTTTACCGAAGAGCAGTTAAAAGAACAAGGAAAAAAATATAAAGTTGGAAATTTTCCATTTAAAGCAAGCGGAAGAGCTCGTGCATCAATGGATACTGATGGCTTTATAAAAGTATTAGCAGATGAAACTACCGATGAAATTTTGGGTGTTCATATGATTGGTCCTCGCGTAGCTGATATGATTGCAGAAGCAGTGGTAGCAATGGAATATCGTGCAAGTGCCGAAGATATTTCACGAATGAGTCACGCACACCCAACATTTACCGAATCATTCAAAGAAGCTTGTTTGGATGCAACTGGGAAACGAGCATTGCATATTTAGTTTTTTACCACTAAGGCACTAAGTTCACTTAATTAATTTTAAAAGCAAAATGGTACTTACTCAAAAATATGTGAATAATTTAGCATACGAGGTCGTGGGCTGTGCAAAGGATGGTTTGGTTCCTTTAGTAACCAGCGTTTTTTCTAATCTCATAAAATAATCTAAGTGTACTTTGTGGTAACAAAAATAACCGAAGTGTACTTAATGCAATATTGATAATAAAAGCTTTGGTAATAAAAAAAATCTAAGTGTACTTAGTGCCTTAGTGGTAAAAAAAATGAAAACAGGCGTACTCCTTATCAATCTTGGCACTCCCGATAGTCCTAAAACTTCGGATGTTAGAAAATACTTAACTCAATTTTTAAACGACCCAAGAGTAATTGACATTAATCCAATTGGTCGTTTTATTTTAGTGAATGGAATTATTGTTCCTTTTCGTTCTTCAAAGTCAGCAAAACTTTATGAAAAAATATGGACAAAAGAAGGTTCTCCACTTATGGTAAATAGCACGAAACAAAAAGAATTACTACAAAAATATTTGGGAGAAAATTATGTTGTTGAGTTAGGAATGCGTTATCAAAGTCCAAGTATTGAATCGGCTATTGAGAAATTAAAATCAGCTTCGGTAGATAAAATAATTGCTATTCCATTGTATCCGCAATATGCTACATCAAGTACCACATCATCTATTGAAGAAACAAATCGTGTTTTTAAAAAATGGAAAAATCATCCTCCAGTAAAATTTATTGAAAATTTTTTTGATGATTCAGGATTTATAAATGCTTGTCTTGATAAAGCAAAAAAATATAATCTTAATGATTACGATTATTTTATTTTTTCTTATCACGGTTTGCCCGAAAGACAAATAACAAAAGCATCAAAAGAATTTAGCGATGGCTCTTGTAAAATAGGTTCTTGCTGTGATACAATCACAGCTAAAAATCGTTTGTGTTATCGGGCGAATTGCATAGCTACAACAAAAGCATTGGTGCAAAAATTAAATATTCCGGAAGGAAAATATAAAACTACTTTTCAATCGCGCTTGGATGACAAATGGCTGAAACCATATAGTGACAAGGTAATTGAAGAGTTAGCAAAAGAAGGAAAGAAAAAAGTATTGGTATTTTCTCCTGCTTTTGTTGCTGATTGTTTAGAAACTATTTATGAAATTGGAACTGAATATCAAGAAATTTTCACTGAACATGGAGGCGAGAAAATTCAATTAGTTGAGAGTTTAAATGATTCTCCTGTTTGGATAGAAGCATTGAAAAATATGGTATTACAAATGAAATAAAAAAAACCGAAGAAAATGTTTTCTTCGGTTTTTTTAGCACTCAAGTTGTAAATTATTGAATAATTAATTTCTGTGTTTTTCTTCCTGAATCAGAAATAAATTCGAATGTATAAATTCCTTTATTCAAATTTTGTAAGTTCATTTCAAGAACATTGAAGCCATTGTTTGCTTTAATATCATTGGTGTAAACAATACGCCCCATCAAATCATATAATTTAATTGTTACTTTTTGATTTTTAGTTGTTGAATAATTCAATACAAAATTTCCATTGCTTGGATTTGGTGCAAGTGTAACAACATCATCGTTTGTTGTGTAATCTGCAATTCCAGCAGTACTGCAAGGTGCAGTTACTCCAACCATTTTTGTCATTGTACTAAAATCAATGTAACAAACATATTGCATACTATCAATAAATGGATTGCGGTTTCCTTGTAATGAATCAACATAATCGTTGCGAGCAATTTCCATATTATCAGGAGGATCCATATAATTCCATCTTTTCAATACATTTTGATCTTGTCCATAAGGAACACCTGCACGAATATAACTTGGCAAAGACCAGCTTCCGCCATAAGTACAATTTGTATTTGCTGGTCCAGAATATGCAACACCTGTATAACAAGTTGCTTCATATAACATACAACGAGCAGCGTCTCCTTTATCGGAATCACGAGGTTCAAAAACAGTACGCCCATTTGCATCTAATCCTAATTTACATCCCAAATATGTGTAAGTAGGAGTTCCTACAACTTCTCCTAAAGGATAATCGCTACGAATAGAATTTACACTATTTTGGTTAGTTGGCGTTATCATATGATAGTCATTGTATTCGGGCAAACTGGTGTTATCAGGGGAGTTATTTGTGGTAGGTTGCCAACTGTTACAATAAGTATGTTCGCGACTAAAATCATTTGTTAACCAATCCCAAGGTTCTGAAAAAACTTTATTTAATCCACTGTAAACACAAGTTACAACACGTTGGTTGGCAGTTGTGTCTCTCATATAAAATTTTGAAATCATTAAAGGACCGTAGTTACTATAAAACTGAATAGTGTGAGAATTTATTTTGTTGTGTAAATCGGTAAGAAATGTTGAAGCTGTTGTTGCAATTCCGTTGTAATATGTACTTGGCTGCATACTGTTTGAACTTGTTACATTTGCTGTAAGTGGAGAAGTGGTTAAATAATTACGATATGAACTAACTCCATTGTATGAAAACACAGCAAAATAATATGTGGTGTTTGCAATAATATTATTTGGAAAAAAATAGTTTGTGTTTGCTGAATAAACTACTTGCGAAGTTCCAATTCTGTCTCCTCTTTGATAAACAGTTCCATCAACTGGCACATCTGTTATTGCAGCTGTACTTCTCAATACTAAATAACCATCTGGTGCTGTTGATGCAGCTGTAAATTGTCCTTTAATACGGTATGATTTATTGATTGGAAAAGTAATATTGGTTGCTTGCGCTACGGGCTCTGTTGCCAATGTTCCACCTATTCCGTCTAAATTAATAATGTAAGGATTATTTGTTGCATCACTATTTGTTATGGTCATCACAGCACTTCTTGTTCCTGATGCACTTGGTGTAAAATCAACATTAAAGTTGGCATTACTTGTTGCTGATACCGAAGAAGGATATGTTCCCAACACATAATCGGATGCGGCAGCACCTGTAATGTTAATGTTTAATATATTTAAAGCTGTAAGACCTAAATCAAATATTGAAAATGTAATACTAGATAATGTACTTACAGGAGATGCTGTAGTAAATGTTCCGCCATTTACAATTGTGTTACCTCCTTGTTTCACACTAATTTCAGCATTTGGAGAAACTCCTGCTGTTAATGCTACATCATCTAATCCAACATTGCCACTTGAGCGATTAACATAATTGAAACGAACATAACGACTCAATGCATTTGGAGTATCAGTATATTGTGTCCATGCTCCAGCAAGAGCAGCATTTACAAATGACCTCAAGGTAGTCCAAGTAGTTCCATTGGTTGATTCTTCAATATTAAATGTTCCTGAAATTGTTCCTGAACCTCCATTCACACATAGCCAATAACTGAATGTGCCTGGTGTTGTTCCAAAGTTTATTGTTACTTTATCTCCTGTTGCATCCATTTTAAGAGATGGTGCTGTGTGTGCCGAAGAAGAAGAAGTGTAATAGGAAACGGTTGGGTCAACGGCACTCCATCCTGTTGGATAAGGAGCACCCGTATTCCACGAATAGGATGTTGGCAATACGGCTTGAGCCATTGCTAAACTGCTTGTTATTAAAACAAGCAATATTGTTTGTGTAATTTTTTTCATTTTTTTTATTTTGATTACTAATTTATTTTAAAATCCTATTTTTAATCCAAAGTTAAATCTTCTTCCCATACCAACATATACCAATGCTGTACTTGCATTAAAACCACTACCATTTTGTGAGTCTGTAATATAAACTGTGTCAAAAAGGTTTAAAACTCCTGCCGTAAAAGTCATATTCATTTTCCAAACTTTTAATTCATAACCCGTATTAATATCGAATATAAAATAATTTGGCATTTTCCAACTTTCTCTATCCTTATTTGTCCCTTCTAATGTTGTTGGGTCGAAGTTAGCATAATTTTTTCCAAAATAAGTTAATCGTGGTTTAATGTATAACCCCTTAATTATTTCATATCTTAAACTTCCAGCATATTGTATTTGTGCAGCATCTCCAACATGTACATTTATTGCGCTAAAATCAATAGAGTCTCTCAAAACATTTTGATCATCGTAAACATAAACCTTCTGTGCCGAAACCGTTTTCCAATCACCAATAGAGGCAAGTCCCTCTATCTCCAAATTTTTCAATAATTTGTATATAAAATCCAATTCAATTCCTTTATGTACTGCATCTAATCCGTTTAGGTTATATGAAAATTTTTCTCCATCAACAGTATAAGTTGGTGTAAATTGAGGTGGTTTGTTTTCCCATTTTGTATAGTATAAGTTTATATTAGCGGCATATTTTTGATAATGCAATCCATATCCTCCTTCAACAGCAAAAACTTTTTGGCTTTTTATTTCAGAAAACAATTTGTTGTTGTTATCAAATACAATATTCATACGAGGCGCAATATCCATATAACCTATATTGAAAAACGCATTCATATTATCATTAATATTATAATTAGCACCTCCTTTGAATGTATATCCAGTAAACCATTTTTGTTCTGTAGTAGATGCATGAGCTTCTGCTGATTGATTATTATATGCTGTTGCATTTAAAATATATTTACTTCCGACAAATGTTGTATCTCCCTTTACAACTGCTGTTGTTCCTTTATAAGCAGTCAGATGTTGTGAACCGTTATAATAAAAAATATCACCATAGCCAACAGCTTGGGCAAAAGTTTCACCTCCAATTAATAAATCTTTGCGCTTAAAGTAATCTATTCGTTGGTAGCCTGTTTCAGAAACCGAAGCTGTAAAAAAAGTACTCCATTTATTTTTTTTATATTCAAGTTGCCCAAAAAGACCTCCCCACTTTACTATCGCATCATTATAATAAGCAATTTTATCTCCTTCTCTTTTCATACCATATTGTGTATTTCCTTGTCCAGTAGGCTGATTTGCGTCTCCTGCAAGATATACATGTGTTGTATTATTGAAAGAAGGGTTTTCAATTGCATAATCTCCTCCCATTAAATCATAAACAGTTTGATAGTGGGTACCTTTATAATATCGAGCATCTATTCCAATTAATGTTGAAATGTTTTTATTTATTCTATAATTTAATGTGGAGAGCAATCCATACCATATGTGATCATTATTAGATGAGCGAAGATAATTAGTGGAAGAGTGTTCTGAAGTACTATAAAGGGGAGAAATAGATGTTAAATTATTATCATAAATACCTTGAAAGGGCCACAATCCTTCAGTAGAGTCTCTACCTATACCACTATATGATTTCATTCCTGTGCCACCACCTTTACCAATAGACAAATAAGCAACGGATGATAATGTAAGTTTATCTGAAATTGTCCAAAAATGCGAAAGGTTAAAAGCAGGTTTATGAAAGTAATTTACTCTATCATTAAATACTTCGCCATTAATATATCCCCAATTCGGATTGTATTCAAGTCCTCTTTCGCGCTGATATTTTGTAGTATAGCTATTATTTCCTGTTAAACTATATACAGAATCTACATTTGCACCCAATTTTTTCGCTAATTTCTCACTATAGATTGCGATTGGCAAACGATCAGAACGTTGACCATGTCTCTGCGGTGCACCATTAACACTAATACTTATAAGATGTTTTTTAAATCTTTTTTGAAGTTTTAGAAAATATGACCAAGCATCGTCAAATGTAGCATCAGCATAACCATTTCCCCATTTATGTGAACCCGCAAGTGTAATTCCCCATCCTCCTTTTAATTGCCCTGAGTTAAATCCAAAAGAAGTTTTGTATAAACCAAAACTATTGACTTCTTGTTTAATATTGGCACTCATTTTTTGGTCAATACCTTTTGTAATAATATTAATAGTTCCCCCAACCGATGCAATTGCAAGTTTTGAAGCACCTAAACCACGTTGTATTTGCATTGTTCGAGTAATATCTCCTAATCCGTCCCAATTACTCCAATATACTTGACCATTTTCCATATCATTTACTGGCACCCCGTCAACCATAACAGCAACATTTCGTTGATCAAATCCGCGAATTGAAACACGAGCATCTCCAGATCCTCCTCCTTGTTCTGTAGCATATACACCAGGAGTACTGTTCATAATCATTGGCAAATCACGAGTACCAAGCTCTTCTTGAATTTGTTTGACTGTAATATTAGAAACGGCCACTGGAGTTTCTCTAATTTTTGCAACATCAGCAACTACTTCAACTTCATTTAATGTTTGAGTTTGTAAATTAGTATTTAATACTACTGGTTTATCCCCAACTTTTATTTTTATTTTTTGAGGTTCATAACCAACATAAGAAATAGTGATTTCATAATTACCAGGTTCTAAATGGATACTAAAATTTCCGTCAATATCGGTAACTACACCTTTTCCTTCTGCATAGAGTATTGAAGCTCCAATAATTGTTTCATTAGTGGTAGCATCTTTTATAGTTCCTTTTATTTCGCCTGTTTGAGCACTAATAAAAAAAGAGAAAAAAGAGAAAAAAAACAATGAAAATATATACTTCATCTTTCGTATTGAAAATAAAAAAACGCTAACGAAAAAATTTTCGTTAGCGTTTTTTTGATTCGTTAGTTATTGAATTATTAATTTGGTTACTGAATTTTTATTTCCTACAAAATTTACTTTCACAAAATAAACTCCTTTCGATAAATTAGGAGACTCTATAACAATTTTGTTGGTAGTAGAATTCATTTTTTTTGAATACATATTTTTACCTAAAACATCAACAATTTCAATCAATTGGATTGGCTCTGTGGCAGAAACTGTAAAATAATTTTCTGATATTGGATTTGGATAAACATTAATTTTAACTGAATTATCAATTTCGGTTATACCCGAAGTTGGACAATTACAAGAATGACTTTTTAATTGAGTCCAAGTGTCTTTTGGTAAAGAATCCCATTCTGTTGTAACAATAAATGTTGAAGGATTAGATTTAACACCTTGCATTACACTTGATTTACGAACAAGTGTATGGTTTTCAGTCCAAATGGCACCAGCAGAGCCGTCATAAGGAAACTGATCGCTCCAACCATAAGCAGAAACCATAGCTGCATCTCCCATTTTTCCAAAAATATCAACATAATTCCACGTTGTTCCACCATTAGTGGTTTTCTGTAATGACAATGCATCATTTCCATTAAAATTCATTGTAAAACTTACAGTGTAATCGTAACAAAGAAATGTATCTGCAATAGCCCTCAATCCTGGAGCTACGACAATATTACTTCCTGAAGTTTGTGTTGTATCTCTCCTGTCAATTACAATTACCCAAGTACTATTTGGAGCCATTACATGAGATCCCAAGTTAATCATGGCTTGCGCATTAGCCTCTCCTGCTGCTGCACTTGTTCCATTGTTATATCGTATCATTCTATAATTATTGTTTAACCCTATAGGATTAGGAGTAGGATTATACAATTCTATTGCCTTATTATTATTAGAACCTTCAACGTATTCCGAAATAAAAATGTCAGAACAATTTTGTGCATTCATTTGAATACAACTTGCCAACGCAAAAACTGATAGTAAAAGTTTTTTCATGTTTATTGTTTTTAAAGTTTAATTAGTTTATCGAAACGGAAGCGGTTTCTTCCCAATGATTACTGGGGTTGTAGGGTGTTCACTTCCTTGTTTTATTTTTTTCTCAAACAAATATACAATTTTTTTTAAATTGAATTTGTTTATTTTCAAACATATAATTAACAAATAATGCAATCGTAATGTTTTGTTAATCTTTGGTCAGAATTTATCAAATTAGCACATCTTCAAATTATATTTACTTTTGCAGTCTTAAATTAATAAAAAACAAAAACTATGAGTAAAGGACCTATTTCAAATTTTATTGAAAAACATTATAAACATTTTAATGCAGCCGCTTTGGTTGATGCCGCAAAAGGATATGAAACACACTTAACCGAAGGTGGAAAAATGATGGTTACTCTTGCAGGAGCTATGAGCACGGCTGAATTAGGAAAATCATTAGCAGAAATGATTCGTGCAGGAAAGGTGGATATTATTTCGTGTACTGGTGCAAATTTGGAAGAGGATATTATGAATCTTGTTGCACATAGCCATTACAAACGTGTTCCGCACTATCGTGATTTATCTCCACAAGATGAATGGGATTTGTTGGAAAATCATTACAACCGTGTTACAGACACTTGTATTCCTGAAGAAGAGGCTTTTCGGAGATTACAAAAACATATTCATAAAATATGGAAAGATGCTGACGATAAAGGTGAACGATTTTTTCCACATGAATATATGTACAAAATTTTGTTGAGTGGAGAATTGAAACAATACTACGAAATTGACCAAAAAGATAGCTGGATGCTTGCCGCTGCTGAACGTAATTTACCAATGGTAGTACCAGGTTGGGAAGATTCTACAATGGGAAATATTTTTGCTTCTTATGTAATTAAAAAAGAAATAAAAGCATCAACCATGAAATCGGGAATTGAATACATGGCTTGGTTAGCCGATTGGTACCCAAAAAATTCGGGAGGAAAAGGAGTTGGATTTTTTCAAATTGGTGGCGGAATTGCAGGTGATTTTCCAATTTGTGTAGTACCTATGTTATATCAAGATATGGAAATGACAGATGTTCCTTTTTGGAGTTATTTTTGTCAAATATCTGATTCTACAACAAGCTATGGTTCATACTCTGGAGCTGTTCCGAACGAAAAAATTACTTGGGGAAAATTGGATATAAATACACCAAAATTTATTGTGGAAAGTGACGCAACAATTGTTGCACCTCTAATGTTTGCTTGGATATTAGGTTGGTAAAAATTGAAATTAGAATTAAACATAACACCGTTAACCAATTGGTTTGCCAATTACAATAAGCCTTTGCTTATTGCCGGACCTTGTAGTGCCGAAAGCGAAGAACAAATGCTTTCTACTGCAAAACAAATTGCTGCGTTTTATCCCAACAGTATTTTTAGAGCAGGAATTTGGAAACCACGCACACGCCCAAATACATTTGAAGGTATTGGCGATATTGGGTTACAATGGATGCAAGAAGTAAAATCTGAAACTGGATTGCTTACTGCCACAGAAGTAGCGAATGCCGACCATGTTGAAAAATGTTTGAAAGCAGGAATTGATATTTTATGGATTGGTGCACGCACAACAGTAAATCCATTTTCAGTTCAAGAAATTGCAGATGCACTCAAAGGTGTTGATATTCCTGTGTTTGTAAAAAATCCTATTTATCCCGATTTACAATTATGGGCAGGTGCATTGGAACGTATCAACAATATTGGCATCAAAAAAATTGCAGCCATTCATCGCGGATTTTATTCGTATGATAATGGACCATTTCGTAATTCTCCCAAATGGGAATTGGCTATTGAGCTAAAATCAATGTGTCCCGATTTGCCAATGATTTGTGATCCTTCGCATATAGGAGGAAATCCAGAACTCATTCCTTATGTTTCACAAAAAGCAATGGATATGGATATGAATGGATTGATGATTGAAACACACATCAATCCTAAAGTTGCATTGAGTGATGCGAAACAACAAATTACTCCTTTTCAGTTAAAAGAAATAATTAACGATTTGAATATTCGCTCTGCATCTATTGAAAACATTGAACTTCAATCGAAATTAGATGAGTTGCGTACTATTATTCACAAATTGGATAATGAATTGCTGGAGCTACTTTCCAAGCGTATGGCTATTTCCACACAAATTGGTGAATACAAAAGAGATAATAGTGTAACTATTTTGCAAGTTGCTCATTGGAAAAGATTAATTACCACAAGTCTTGAAAACGCTACAGCGCTTGGTCTTCCCGAAAATTTCATTAAAGGATTGTATCAATTAATACACGATGAATCCATTAGAAGACAAACAGAAATAATGAATAGTGTAAAAAAATTATAATTTATTTTACTTCTTTGCGCTTGTGTGGCAAATTGAATACACGAGAAATATTGAATCCAAATTTGTATCCTCCTTTTGCCCAACTATCATTTGTATTTGGAATAAAATTGTTTTCAATAATTCCTGAAGCATTTGTAAAATTCAAATGAAATACGTGTCCACCTGTTTCAATTTCAAGTCCAATAGCTAAAGGATTAAAAAATTGACCAACACCACCAACAGCTTTATCGTCTGGATGATTTGTTCTAAAATCAGAAAAAGTATAAAAATAATCACAAATTAAAGCAATGCGTTTTGTGAATTTGAAACGAAACCCTCCACCAATTGACATCAAATCGTTTGTTTCAACAGAACCATTATTCGTATTTATATTGGCTAATACGTAATTTCGATGTTGATATGTTGGCAACAACTCCATTGAAAAACGCCATCCAAATTTACGAGCAATAATTAATTGGCTTGTATAAGACATTCTGTGAAAATCTGTGCCATAAGCATAATCAGTTGCTGTGCCAGTGTAAAAGGCAGATGGTTTTCTTGGGTCATATCCCATATCGCCATAAAATGCTAATGAAAAAGGAATATGATTATCAATTGTTTGAGTTAAAATTCTATATTTCAATAAGACATCAATCATTTCTGATTGTTTGCTACGACCAATACCAAGCGTTAAATTATCAGTAATTCCAAAATCGAAACCAAAACGAATGTCGGTAACATTATCCAAACCATAAAGTGTGTGACCTCCGCCATTGCTTTCTACTCCAATGTTTCCAAAACGATGTGTAATATTAAAATCACATGTTTTACCTTTTACTGTTTCTGTTGATTGTGCATTAATTATTTTTGAACCTTTAAAAGTTGCCATTACTTTTTCATGCGTTTTTTTTGCGCCAGCCGAATCAAGCAAACTCAACATATCATCTTGTGCAATTGCAGTAAAAGATAAAATAGTAATTAATGTTGCTGTAAAAAGTTTTTTAGAAATCATGATTATCAATATAGGTTGTTAATTTTTTTTGAATGGTTCAAGTGTTGCATTTAATTTTGTTTCAATATCTTCAGCTATATTCGCCACATATAGGCTTGGTACTTTTATGTTGAAGTCGGCAATGTGAATATTAAATTTTGTTGAAATTATTACTTGCCCATCTTTTATTGTTATCGTTCCATTGATTGTTAAATCTTTTTCAACACCGTGAATCGTAATTTTTCCAGTAACCGTTACTTTATTTTCTCCATCTTTTGTCCAATCTATTTTTTCATTTATTTTTCCTTTGAAAATAGCATTCGGAAATTTTTCACTCTCCACATAATTTTCGTTAAAATGTTCTTGCATCAATGGCGATTCAAATTGAAAAGCTGTCATCGCAATTTTTACTTGAATATCATTTGTTGCTATATTAATTAGTGGTTTTGCAGCCTTGTTTATAGCTTCAATATTTTCGATAGTAGAAGCAGAAAAGAACCTTATTTCGCAGGTTTTTGCCATATATATTTGTGCAAACATGCTTGTGCTTAAAACAATTGCCGACAAGGATAAAAATAATTTTTTCATTTTTTTATGTGTTAGTGAGTTTCAAACTTTACAACTATTATGCCTTTACTTTATGGTTTTCCACCATTTGAAATCCAACAATCAATAAGTTTTATTTCTTCTGTTGTTAGCGATGAACCTTGAGGCATGTCTTGTAAAACAACAACTCTGTTTCTTAACTTTCCATTATCTACATCTACTTTTAAATCTGTAATAGTTGTAAAATCACCAGACGCATATCCAGCACCATGACAACTAATACAGTTGGCATCAACAATTGCTTTTATATCTGTAGAATAAAGAACAGTATCGCATTCCGATGGATTACCAGAAGAACCTCCATTATCTATAGTTGGAAGTGGTGCTTTTTCAAATGTGCAGGACATTACAAATAATCCTAAACCAAAACAAATTAAAAATATTTTTTTCATTTTTTATAAAAATTTATGCTGTCAAATGTAAAAATTATTTATTCCTAAAAAAATATTATTTCGCATCATAATCTTTGGTGTTAAAAAGGTTGCCTTTGTCGTCCCAAAAGTTCCATTTACCACTTTCAATATCGTTAGTGTAAAAACCAGTGTAACGTACTTTTTCATTTTCGTACCACGTTTTTGTTGAACCATTTTTTTTGCCATCTTTAAATGTAGTTTCACTCCAAGGCAAACCATTGTCGTACCAGCTTTTCCAAAGTCCATCACGTTTTCCATTGTTCATCATTCCTCGCATTTCTATAACGCCATTTTTGTAATGTTTTATGTATTCTCCATTTTGTATAATGGTGTCTTTTTTCTGAATATCATTTGCATTACCTGATTTTACTGTGTCGTTTTGCTGTGTTTTATTTTGAGCAACACTGTCATTCTTATTTGCGCAAGAAAATAAAATAGTTGAAACAATTATTAATACAATTATTTTTTTCATAAAATTTAATTTTTTCGTTCAATGGTATAATTTACAAGTGCTTCTAAAGAAGTTTTTGATAAAGAGTTTGGAGATGATGAAAGTATTTCAAGTGCTTTGTTTTTGTACTCCATCATTTTTTGTTCGGCATATTTTATTCCTCCGCTTTTAATAACAAAATCAATTACTTCAGCTACTTTCTTTGGGTTGTTATTATTATTTTTTACAATGTTTATGATTTTTCTTTTTTCAAAAAACGATGCATTGTTAAGCGCATAAATTAATGGCAATGTCATTTTTTTCTCTTTAATATCAATACCTGTAGGTTTACCAATATTGCTTCCATCACCATAATCAAACAAATCATCTTTTATTTGAAATGCCATTCCAACTGCTTCTCCAAATGCTTTCATTTGTTCAATTGTTTTTTCATCATTACTCACAGAAGCGGCACCACAAGCACAACATGCAGCAACCAAGGAAGCTGTTTTTTTTCTAATTATTTCATAATAAACTATTTCATCAATATCCAATTTTCGTGCTTTTTCAATTTGCAAAAGTTCACCTTCACTCATTTCACGAACTGCATTTGAAACTATTCCTAACAAATGGTAGTCTTTGTTTTCAACAGAAAGCAACAAGCCTCTTGACAAAAGAAAATCGCCAACCAACACTGCAATTTTATTTTTCCACAAAGCATTTACCGAAAAAAACCCTCTACGTTCATTACTATCATCCACCACATCATCATGAACCAACGTAGCTGTATGTAGCAATTCTATTAGCGATGCAGCACGGTAGGTAGAATCGTTCATTTCGCCACATACTTTTGCCGAAAGAAAAACAAACATTGGTCGCAACTGTTTTCCTTTACGTTTTACAATATAATGCGTGATTTTATCTAACAGCGGAACGGAACTTTTCATTGAAGATTTAAACTTCAATTCAAACTCCGACATTTCTTTTTCTATTGGTGCTTTTATTTCGTTTACTGAAAGCCCCACCAACCTCCCCAAAGGGGAGGCTTTTGAAACACTTTGTAAATTAGTATCATTTTTTTCAGAAGACATTTTTTTGCGCCAAAATTATTTTAAAAAATTTTTTTCGATTTTTTTTAAAGGAACTAAAACTGCTTGTGCGTTGCCTCTCCTCCCCATTGGGGAGGCTGGGTGGGGCTTCTTATTTGCTAATTGTCCGCAAGCCGCATCAATATCTTTTCCTCTACTTCTACGAACATTTACAATTATATTTTTGCTTTCTAAATAATTTGCAAATGCATCTAATCGTTCTTTTGTTGTTTGCTGAAACTCGCCATCATCAATTGGATTGTACTCAATAATATTTACTTTGCAAGGAATGGTTTTACAAAATTTCGCTAAATCTTTTGCATCATCCAAACTATCATTAAAATCTTTAAATGCAATGTATTCGTAGGTTACACGAGTTTCTGTTTTTTCATAAAAATATTTCAACGCTTCCATTAATGCTTCCAAACTATTGCTTTCATTAATGGGCATAATGCGATTTCGCTTTTCATCATTTGCTGCATGAAGCGATAATGCTAAATTAAATTTTACACCATCATCGCCTAATTTTTTTATCATTTTGGCAACACCTGCTGTGCTAACAGTTATACGCTGTGGCGACATATTCAACCCTTCGGGAGAAGTAATTTTTTGAACAGAGTCCAATACGTTTTTATAATTGAGCAATGGCTCGCCCATTCCCATATATACAATATTTGTAAGTGGTGTTTTATATTTTTCTTCCGCTTGATTTTTTATTAAAACTACTTGGTCATAAATTTCATCTGCATTCAAATTTCGCAATCGTTCCAATTTTCCGGTTGCACAAAATTTACAGGTTAAACTACAACCCACTTGCGATGAAATACAAGCTGTCATACGTGTTGTGCTTGGAATTAAAACACCTTCTACAATATTACTATCATATAATTTAAAAGCATTTTTAATAGTGCGGTCATTGCTAATTTGCATATCATCAACACTCACTGCGTTAATTACAAAATGTGTATTGAGCAGTTCCCGTGTGGCTTTGCTCAAATTGGTCATTTCATCAAACGTGCGCGCAGATTTTTTCCAAAGCCATTCATAAACTTGTTTGGCTCTAAAAGCTTGATCACCATTTTCAATAAAAATAGCTTTCAATTCTTCCAACGAAAGTGCTCGTATGTCTTTTTTAGTTTGCAACAAATCAATTTTAATTACTTACAAAGTTACAAATTAAGCAAATACTTTTCTTTACAAACTTTGTATGCTATTTTAATTAGTAATTTCGTTTTAGTTTATTTAAAATTATGCGCAAAATTTCTGCTGATTATATTTTTCCAATTTCTTCGGAACCTATTAAAAATGGCGTTATTACAGTAGATGACGAAGGAACTATTTTTGAAATTTCGGAAAATAATTTAACGGAACAATCTACAATAGAAAAATATGAAGGAATTATTTGTCCAGGATTTGTGAACACACATTGTCATTTAGAACTTTCATATTTAAAAAATAAAATTGCCGAAAACACAGGAATAATGGGTTTTGTAGGTGAATTACTAAAAAAGAGAAATGATTTTTCGGAAGAAGAAATTCAACAAGCAATTGTTTTGGCAGAAAATGAAATGATACAAAATGGAATTGTTGCTGTTGGCGATATTTCTAATGACAACAGTACATTCAAACAAAAATCAAAAAACAATTTAGCCTATCACACATTCATTGAAGTATTTGATTTGAATAAAAACACAACTGAAATTTTTGAAAATGCTTTGAAATTAAAAAATGAACTTCAACAACTAGAAGCTTCAAACTTTAAACTTCAAACTTCTATTGTTCCACATGCTCCTTACACGGTTTCCGAAAAATTATTTCAATTAATTTCGGATGAAACAAAAAATAATAATGCTATCATCAGTATTCATAATCAAGAAAGTGAAGCAGAAAACGAATTGTTTATTTCTAATACTGGAGCCATTTTCAATACGTTTACAAAAATGGGATTTGATATGAAATATATTTCCAAAACAGGAAAAAATTCATTACAAAGTATTTTTTCTAAACTTCCTAAAGGCAATAAAATTTTATTGGTTCACAACACATTTACATCAAAAGAAGATTTGCAATTTCTCAATTCTCAATTCTTTTTCTGTACTTGTCCCAATGCAAATATGTTTATTGAAAACAAATTGCCAAACTATAATTTTTTTATTGAACAAAATGCTAAAATGACTGTGGGAACAGATAGTTTAGCATCAAATTGGAGTTTATCTATTTTAGATGAATTGAAAACCATTGCAAAACATTTTCCAAACATTTCATTACAAACATTACTCACTTGGGCTACAAAAAATGGTGCTGAATTTTTAAATTTTAATCAATTAGGAACAATTGAAAAAGGTAAAAAACCTGGATTGAATTTATTGCAAAATGTAGATGAAGTAAAAATTACAGAAGAAACAACTGTAAAAAAGTTGTGTTGATTTTTTAATTAAAAATTGAGTTTGCAGAAAAATTATTTTCTACTTATATAGAATAAAAAACCAAATTATTTATTCCGAAATCATACCATTTATTGCGAGGCGTGATACGCTAACGCTTTGCCTTTATATGGATTCATTGTCTCAATTTTTCAGGCAACCAGTAATTTCTGTCATTGCTCCCTTTGGGTATTATAAGTCCAACGTTTTCTTTGCCGTTTTTTATTTTCTCAATTATTGGGTGCTCGGGATTATTTCTTTCTCTTGTTTGCCCACCATAAAAATAACCAAATCCTTTTTCATCAATTGCATTAAATCTACTTGTAATAGTTTCAATAATGTCAGCGGAATTTTCGAAAACAAACATTCCAAAATGAACCTCTGTGCTCCATAGAACACCAAATCCTTTTACTGTCTTGTCGAAAATGGCTCTTACGTTACTGTCGCACCTTTGTATCCAATACGCCCAATTAACTACTTCAATTCCTGTTTCATCTTCAACAATTTTCTTTTTTCTAAACGGGTCGTTATTTGGCATCCCCCAACGTGAAGGAGCAAAATGTGAAGGTCCGTCAAACTCAATATATACTGATGGTTTGTCTTGCAGTGTTAACTTTAAGTCCATTGAAAAACGTTTGACTTTTAATTGTCTTTCGATAAGAATGTCAGGGAAAGTCCGTCTGATAATAGCAATTAGAAGAAGTTCGTCAAGGCTTGATTTGTCAACGGGAATAGCATTAGGGATTTTATTTTCATACCACAGTTTTTGAATTTGTCTCTCGTCAACTACTTCAAAGTTGTCAATGAGTTTAAAATTCACGTTTGTCAAGTCAGAGTCTTTGACTTGAAGTATTTCTTTTATGTCTGACTTAGTTAAATATGAACCAACACAGTAGTCACTGTCGTTAAGGTCAAAAATTCCTACTGGTCGTCCTAATATTCCCATTGTCTGTGTCGTCTTTTAAAATGCCCTATAACATTATAATATCGGAACTTTTATTCCTTAAAAGTTCCGAATATTAGCCCAAATATAGAAATATTCGGAACTTTTTAAAAATTTAATTTATCCAAAAGACTTTGTACTTTATGTATTGTTTTAAGATAAAAATAGAAAAGAAAACTATAAAAAATTTATGTTGATTTCAGCAGCACTTCAGCAATAATTAAATCTTGAGGAGTAGTAATTTTTATATTTTCTCTATTGCCTTCAATCAAATTTATTTTTTCGCCCATTGCTTCCAAAACACTTGCATCGTCAGTAAAAGCAGAAGAATAAGGCTGTAAAAATGCTTTCTTTAATAGCGAAGATTGAAAACATTGTGGTGTTTGAATTATATAATAGTTGCTTCTATCAACTGCTTTGTTTTTTTCTCCAATTACTTCTCTAACCGATTCATTCAAAGAAATTGCAGGACTTGCATTTCCTTTATTTTCGGCAGTTTCAAAAGCATTGATTATCGTTTGCTTGCTTACTAATGGTCGTGCTGCATCGTGAATACCTACCACACAATTTTCGGGAACCAACGCCAATCCGTTTTTTACAGAATGAAATCGAGTTTTGCCTCCATCAGCAATTTCTAAAGAATAATTGAAATTATGTTTTTTGCAAAGCACTTCCCAATCTGATTTATAGGAAGAAGAAAGAACTAAAATAATTTTTATTTGAGAAATAGCATCCACAAATTTTTGAATGGTATGCATCAAAATTGGTTTGCCACAGAGGTCAATAAATTGCTTTGGAACAGCATTGTTCATACGTGTTCCAGTTCCTCCAGCAACTATGATAACATATTTTTTCAAAATAATATTTTGGATTTTTTAATTAAAAAAGAAAATGGTTAATAATTATTGAATCGCTCCGAACAACTATTAACCATCTTCTAAAAATTAAATTTTACAATATCAACATTGCATCACCATACGTGTAGAAACGATATTTTTCTTTGATAGCTTCTTTGTAAGCTTTCATAATTAAATCGTATCCACCAAATGCGCAAACCATCATCAATAAAGTAGATTCAGCTGTATGAAAATTTGTAATCATACTATTTGCAACACTAAAATCGTAAGGAGGAAAAATAAATTTATTTGTCCAACCATTGTATGGTTTCAAGTATCCATCAGTAGAAACAGATGATTCAATTGCTCTCATACTTGTGGTTCCAACACAACAAACTTTTTTTCGTGTTTCGCGAGCTTTATTAACAATTGCACAATCTTTTTCGGCAATAATAACTTGTTCCGAATCCATTTTGTGTTTTGTCAAATCTTCCACTTCAACAGTACGGAAAGTTCCTAAACCAACATGCAATGTAATGTTTGCAAAGTTTACTCCTTTTAATTCCAAACGCTTTAACAACTCACGACTAAAATGAAGTCCTGCTGTAGGTGCGGCAACTGCACCTTCGTTTTTTGCAAACACCGTTTGGTAACGCTCTTTATCTTCTTCTGTTGGTGCACGTTTAATGTATTTTGGCAATGGTGTTTCGCCCATATCATTCAATGTTTTACGAAAATCTTCGTAAGAACCATCAAATAAAAAACGCAATGTACGTCCACGAGATGTAGTGTTATCAATAACTTCAGCAACTAATGTATCATCATCGCCAAAATAAAGTTTATTACCAATACGAATTTTACGAGCTGGATCAACCAACACATCCCACAAACGACTTTCGGCATTCAATTCGCGCAACAAAAACACTTCTATTTTTGCTCCTGTTTTTTCTTTATTACCATACATACGTGCTGGAAATACTTTTGTATCATTCAAAATCATACAATCGCCATCATTAAAATAGCTCAATACATCTTTTAATTTTTTGTGTTCAATTTTTCCAGTCGAACGATGAATAACCATTAAACGTGCTTCATCACGGTTTTTAGCAGGAGTTTCAGCTAATAACTCTTTTGGTAAATTAAATTTGAATTGTGAAAGTTTCATAAATCTTACAGGATTTAAAAGTTTATAATTAATAAATTAAAGAGCGCAAAAGTAATACTATAAAAAGGCGAAGTCAATTAAATAAGCAATTAATTTTAGTTGATTTTCTGAAAAGCCTAATTTTATTGCTATTTTGGAGTTGTAAATATTGTTATTTTTATCAAAAAATTAAGATTTATCAATTTATGGAACTAAGTGTTTTTTCGGATGAATATTTTATGAAAGAAGCATTGAAAGAAGCTCAAAAAGCGTTTGATGCTGATGAAGTTCCTGTGGGTGCCATTGTGGTTTGTAATAATAAAATAATTGCCCGAGCACATAATTTAACAGAGCGACTTAATGATGTTACAGCACATGCGGAGATGCAAGCAATTACTGCTGCTGCAAATTTTTTGAATGGAAAATATTTGAATGAATGTACAATGTATGTAACGCTTGAACCTTGTGTAATGTGCGCTGGAGCTATTGCTTGGGCACAATTGGGAACATTGGTTTATGGTGCACTTGATACAAAAAGAGGATTTAGTTTATTAAACAAAGAAAACATTTTACATCCTAAAACAATTGTTAAATCAGGTGTTTTGGAAGAGGAAGGCGCAACATTGATAAAATCATTTTTTAAAAACAAACGTTAATTATTTTTTTACAATTCGCAGTTTGCAATTATTTCAATACCAAGCAATCCTTTATCAAACGTAATTTTTACAATTTTTTCTTGTGGTAATGTTTTATAATTTTCTGTTAAACATTCGCTTACTTTTTTTTCTAAAACACTCGTGCCATCACTTCCTTGAAGAACAACTTGAAATGAATGGTCAGTTTTTCTAATTTTCTTGATTTGATAAATTTCTGTATGCGAACTTATAATAACATTAAAATTCAATATTAGAGCAATGTTTAGAGTACACATTCCAAAACCAGCAAAACAATACATCACAAATTCGTGGTATTCAATATCAATATGTTTTTTGAAAAAATTCCATTGTAATAAACCAATTGTGCCAAAAATAAAAATCAACAAAAACAGTTTACCAACTCCAATCATAATTAAATTCGAAAACCAAATAAGTGCTGGAATGCCTATAAATAAACCAACAAAAGTGCATGTCATTGCAATATAAATTCCTTTCGTTCGTATAAATTTGCGAAATTTTGTTTCTTTTTGTTCTAATAGTTTTTGAGTCATTGTGTGAATTTAAAAATATAAAATCACAAATTAAAAATTATCCTTTGTATTTTTAAAGCATGAATAAAAAACATCTTTATACCAATTCATTAATAAATGAAACAAGTCCATATTTACTTCAACACGCTCACAACCCTGTTAATTGGTTAGCTTGGAATGATGAAACACTTGAAAAAGCAAAACAAGAAGATAAATTAATTTTGATTAGTATTGGCTATTCCGCTTGTCATTGGTGCCATGTAATGGAACACGAAAGTTTTGAAGATGAAACGGTGGCAAAAATAATGAACGATTATTTTGTGTGTATAAAAATTGACAGAGAAGAACGACCAGATATTGACCAAATATATATGAGCGCAGTTCAGCTAATGACAGGGCATGGCGGCTGGCCTCTCAATTGTTTTGCTTTACCCGATGGAAGACCAATTTATGGAGGAACTTATTTTCAAAAAAAACAATGGTTGAATGTACTTTTAAATTTAGCTGATTTATATAAAAATGAAAAACAAAAAGCAATTGACTACGCAACTCAATTAACAGAAGGAGTAAGGCTTTCAGAGCTTGTAAAAATAAATGATTCAGCAGAAAAATTTTCAGTAGAAACAATTCATCAAAGTATTGAAAATTGGAAACCACGATTTGACAACATTGAAGGAGGAGCGAACAGAGCTCCAAAATTTCCTTTACCAAACAACTATCAATTTTTATTACACTATGCTACAACATTTAAAAACAATGATGTTTTAAAGCATATAGAAATTACTTTACAAAAAATGGCTTACGGTGGAATTTACGACCAAATTGGTGGTGGATTTTCACGTTATTCGGTTGATGCTTTTTGGAAAGTGCCACATTTTGAAAAAATGCTTTATGACAATGCGCAACTTGTAACCCTTTATTGTGAAGCATTTCGAGCAACTAAAAATCCATTGTACAAACAAATTGTTTTTGAAACATTGAATTTTGTAGAACGAGAATTAACTTCTGCTGAAGGTGCTTTTTATTCGGCTTTAGATGCTGATTCAGAAGGAGAAGAAGGAAAATATTATGTGTGGAAAAAAGAAGAATTACAACTTATTTTAAAAGAAAATTTTAATGTATTCGCTGATTATTTTAATGTGAATGAAAAAGGATTTTGGGAACACGAAAATTATATTTTGTTACGAAATGAGGAAGACAATATTATTGCAAAACGAAATAATATAACAACAAATGAACTACAAAAAATAATTGAAAAATGTAAAACACAATTATTATCAATTCGCGAAAACCGAATTAGTCCTGGATTAGACAACAAAATTCTTACATCTTGGAATGCCTTAATGTTAAAGGCTTACATAGATGCTTATACAGTATTTGATGAAAAGCATTTTTTAGAAATAGCGATTAAAAATGCAGAGTATTTAATTAAAAATTCTTTTACAAAAAATTATATTGTTTCTCATTTATCAAACTTTTCATTAAAGCAAACAATTGGATTTTTAGAAGATTATTGTTTTATGATTGAAGCGTTGATTGCTTTATATCAAACTACGTTTAATGAAAGTTATCTGTTACAATCAA
>JAYTXX010000169.1:0-4679 GCA_043742725.1 Bacteroidota bacterium
CCGTGACCAATATCGTGCAAAAGAATAGCAATGGTAACACCTTCAGCTTCTTCGTTGGTAATGGTTTGTCCTTTTGAGCGAAGTACTTCTATGGCTTCACTCATCAAATGCATAGCGCCCATTGCGTGATGGAAACGAGTATGTAAAGCTCCTGGGTAAACCAAATTGGTTAATCCCAATTGTTTGATTCTTCGCAAACGCTGAAAATACGGGTGATCTATAAGGTCGTAAATTATTTCGTAAGGAATGGATACGAAACCGTAAATTGGATCGTTTACTATTTTTAGTTTGTTGAAAAATGTATTCATCGTTGCAAATATAATTTATCTTTTTCACAAGATAAGAGGATTAAAATTTCTAATTTTATAAACTAATTTTAAATGATACTTATGGATAAAATTCAAGTTTTGTGGGCTGATGATGAAATTGATTTACTGAAGCCACATATTTTGTTTTTGAAAGAAAAAGGATATGAAGTACAAACCGCTACAAGTGGCGATGAAGCACTGGAATTGGCTGAAAAAAATAATTTTTCAGTAGTGTTGTTAGATGAAAATATGCCTGGCTTATCTGGATTAGAAACGCTGAATAGGTTGAAAATAAAGCATTCTGACCTTCCTGTGATTATGATTACCAAAAGTGAAGAAGAACATTTGATGGAAGATGCTATTGGTTCAAAAATTTCGGATTACTTGATAAAGCCTGTTAATCCTAATCAAATATTGCTTTCGCTGAAAAAAACATTGGATAACAAACGATTGATTTCCGAAAAAACTACTTCAAATTATCAACAAGAATTTCGTCAAATAGGAATGACTTTAAGTGATAGATTGACATGGGCAGAATGGCAAGACGTGTACAAAAAGCTTGTGTATTGGGAATTGGAGCTTGATAAAAGCAAAGATGAAAGTATGATGGAAATTTTGAAAATGCAAAAAGCAGAAGCAAATAAGTTGTATGGAAAATTTATTGAAAATAATTACATCAATTGGCTAAATGGAAAAACACCAAATCCACCAATGTTTTCGCATACAATATTCAAACAACGAGTAGTGCCATTGCTGGAAAAAGAAGAAACTATATTTGTTGTACTTATTGATAATTTGCGTTACGACCAATGGAAAATGATAGCTCCAAGCATTACCGATTACTTTAAAATTGAAAGCGAAGAATTGTACAGTAGTATTTTACCAACAGCCACACAATACGCTCGTAATGCGTTTTTTGCAGGGTTAATGCCAAGTGAAATTGAAAAACGATATCCAACTTTGTGGCTGAATGATGAAGATGAAGGAGGTAAAAATTTGCACGAAGAAACCTTGCTTGTTGAGCAATTAAAGCGATTGGGCAAAGATGTGAAAATAAGTTACAACAAAATTACAAACCATGCTGCTGGAAAAAAATTATCGGAAAATATAAGCAACTTGGCACAAAATAAATTAAATGTTATTGTGTACAATTTTGTGGATATGCTTTCTCATGCACGCACCGAAATGGAAGTAATTCGTGAATTGGCAGATGATGAAAAAGCCTATCGTTCCATTACTTTATCGTGGTTTGAAAATTCGCCATTGAATGATATTATCAAACAAATTGCAGCAAAAAAATGTAAATTAATAATCACTACCGACCATGGAACTATAAAAGTTACAGAACCGTCAAAGGTTGTTGGCGATAAAAATGTAAATTCCAATTTGCGTTATAAACAAGGCAAAAGTTTGGATTATGTAAAAAAAGATGTGTTTGAAATTCGTGTGCCTTCCGATGCTTTTTTACCAAAATTGCATGTAAGTTCGGCTTATGTATTTGTGAAAGAAGATAAGTTTTTTGCGTATCCAAATAATTTCAATTATTATGTAAACTATTATCGTAACACTTTTCAACACGGTGGAGTTTCAATGGAAGAAATGATAATTCCATTTATAACATTGTCCACAAAATAATATGCAAAACAAAATAATTATCAATACTATTTCTGAATTGCCAATTGCTGCGAAACAATTATTACAATCATTAGGTAATAAAAAAATAGTTGCATTTTATGGCGAAATGGGAGTGGGGAAAACCACATTTATAAAATCCATTTGCGAATTAATGGGTGTTGCTGAAAATATAACCAGTCCTACATTTTCAATTGTTAATGAATATCGTTCATCAACAGGAGAAAAAATTTTCCACTTCGATTTTTATCGTATCAAATCATTGAACGAAGCTTATGATATGGGTTACGAAGATTATTTCTATTCCAATGCTTTTTGTTTTGTTGAGTGGCCCGAAAAAATTGAAGAACTACTACCAAAAGATGTTGTAAAAGTAAAACTATCGGTAAATAAAGAACAGCGCGTGATTGAATTTTAAGCTGTTTCGTCATCATTAACATTTTGCTCTTAATAACTCATTGCTTCATTTTCGAAACTTTAATTTAGATTTCTTAAATTTGTTGGAATAATTATGTTCTCTACATCCCAAATAAATGAAAACATCTAAAGAATTACTTGCTTCGCTTTCGCAAACAGCATTGATGACAAAGGAAGAAATGCTTGAAGTTGGTCGCAAAAAAGGAAAATTATTTATTGGAATTCCAAAAGAAATTTCTTTTCAAGAAAACCGTGTTGCGTTGGTTCCAGATGCTGTGGCATTGCTTGTGAACAATGGTCATCAAATTGTGGTAGAATCAAATGCTGGAAAAATGGCAAACTTTCAAGACCATGATTATAGCGAAGCTGGAGCACAGATAGTACACAGTGCAGAGGAAGTTTACAAAGCAAATATTATACTGAAAGTTGCACCTCCAACACTTCAAGAAATTGAAATGATGCAACAAAAACAAACATTGATTTCAGCCTTGCAATTAACTGTTCAACCCGAAGATTATATAAAAAAATTGATGGCGAAAAAAGTGATTGCCATTGCTTTTAATTGGATAAAAGATGAAGATGGAATATACAGTGTTATTCGTTCTATGGGCGAAATTGCTGGAGGAACTTCTATACTTATTGCCGCTGAATATTTGAGTAATGTGAACAATGGACAAGGCGCTATACTTGGCGGTATTTCTGGTATTTCGCCAACAGAAGTAGTTATTTTAGGGGCAGGAACTGTTGGCGAATTTGCAACACGAGCAGCATTGGGTTTAGGTGCATCAGTAAAAGTTTTTGATAATTCTGTTTATCGTTTGAGACGTTTGCAAAGTGATATTGGCACACGTATTTTTACTTCAGTAATTCAACCGCGTGTGTTGGCAAAACATTTAAAAACTGCAGATGTGGTGATTGGTGCTATTCGTGGGCAACAAGGTAGAACGCCTTGTATTGTTACCGAAGAAATGGTAACTGAAATGAAAGTTGGGTCTGTAATTATTGATGTGAGTATTGATCAAGGTGGTTGTTTTGAAACATCTGAAGTAACAAATCATACCAACCCAGTTTTCCGCAAACATGGCGTTATTCATTACTGCGTTCCTAATATTGCTTCACGTGTATCGCGCACAGCTTCTTATGCATTCAGTACTATTTTTGCTCCAATTTTGTTAAACATTGGTGAAGAAGGAGGAGTAGAAAATATGCTACGCAGAGATGATGGAGTACGAAACGGAATTTATATTTACAACGGAATTCTTACCAATCAAATGCTTAGCGAAATGTTTAAACTTCCATATAAAGATATTAATTTGTTGATGGCAGCCATTTAGGTTGTTTTAAAATCCCAATTATATTATGGCAATAGAAGGAAAAAATGCTGATTTATTCAGAAGATTACGATTATATGGTTTTGGTTTGTTGTTGGGAATACTTGCTGTAAAGTTTGTTTACAAAGGAAAAGGATGTCAAATGCCAAGTTCGGCAAAGTTGGAAGAATTGAGTTGGCAAAAATTGGAATATACGCAACATGCACTATGCAGAATGAAATGCAGAAATATTACAGAACAAGAGATAAAACAAGTTTTTAAAAGTGGAAAAGTAAATTATGATAAAAGTGAAGTTCATCATAAGCCTTATCCAACGTATGCTGTAGAAGGAATAACTGCCAACGGAAAATCGCTACGAATTGTGATTGATGATGTGGATACAATTTCTAAAATAGTTACAACTATTGATTTGAAAATGGAAAAAGATAGCTGTGATTGTAAGTAAAATATTTTATTAGGTAATTATTTTGCGGACTTTCTTCTTTCTTTCTCTTTCATAATCAAGCTCAACTCACGACCTGTTTGTCCTTTCACAGAAGTATTTAATTTTTTATTCGAACGAGACTACTTTAATTTCTACTCTTCTATTCGCACTTTGTTCGGATTCTGATAATGGTTTTTCAAAAAGTGGAACTGTAGAACCAAATCCAATAGTTGATAACCGTTCTTTATTAATTCCTTTTTTTATCAAAAAATCATAAATAATTCTTGCGCGTTCTTCCGATAAAAATTTTTCAGCAACACTTTTTTCTTTTGCTTTCCAATCATTTCCATTTGTATGCCCTTCAATTTGAATAATCATTTTTTTGTTCTTCGTCATGAGTTTGTACAAAGCTTCAACTGATGGGTATGATTCTGGCAACACTACAGCTTGGTTGCCATAGAAATTAATATTACCTAATTTATATTTGCTTCCTTTCTTTAATTTTGGTAAAATAATTTTTATATCATCAAACGTATTTTTTTCTTTTAAATCTTTCGTATTGATTGT
>JAYTXX010000170.1:0-6794 GCA_043742725.1 Bacteroidota bacterium
CGATGCCCATAATGCGGGGGCGTTCGAGCGTCAGGCCAGCAAAGCGCGGGCGCGGCTCTGTTAGGCGCTCAACCAACTGACATACCGTGTCCAATAAATTCTTCAAAAGCTTTGTTTAAATCAACACTATTACCAACCGATAAAATATATTTACGGAAACGGTCGCAGTTTTCGCGTGTCATTCCACCATTTGCTTTCATCCAATCAAAAGCATTGTAATCAAGCGTTTTGCTCCAAGTGTAAGCATAATATCCTGCGGAATAACCACCACCCCAAATGTGTGCAAAGTATGGCGAATGATAACGAGTAGGAACTTCGTTTACAAGTAAACCATATTTTTCCAATGCTTCTTTTTCAAATTGCAAGGTTGGTTTTATATCGCTTTCTTTTTCTACACTGTGCCAAGCCATATCCAATGTTGCAGCTGCTAATAATTCTGTTACAACATATCCTTTGTTAAATGTTTCTGCTTTTTTAATTTTTTCAAGTAACTCTTGCGGAATTGGTTGTTTTGTTTTGTAATGAATAGCATAGTTTTTCAAAACAGCAGGGTCGAGTGCTGCATGTTCATTTATTTGTGAAGGAAATTCTACATAATCGCGAGGAACTGCTGTACCCGAAAGTGTTGTGTATTGTTGGTCGGCAAACAAACCATGTAAGGTATGTCCAAATTCATGAAACATAGTTGTTACATCATCAAAGCTTATCAATGAAGGATTTCCAGCTGCTGGTTTTGCAAAATTATACACGTTTACAATTACTGGTTTTTGATTCAAATAATGTGATTGTGCTACAAAATTATTCATCCAAGCACCACCACTTTTGTTATCGCGTGTGTAAAAATCTAAATAATAAATTGCCAATGATTTCCCATCTCTATCAAACACTTCGTAAGCCACCACATCAGGATGATAAACAGGAATGTCTTTACGAATTTTAAATGTTAAACCATACATTTGTTTTGCGGCAAAGAAAACTCCTTTTTCTAAAACAGTGGTAACTTCAAAATAAGGTTTAATTTCATTTTCATCTAAATCGTATTTTGCTTTGCGCACTTGCTCCGAATAAAAACTCCAATCCCAAGCTTCCAATTTAAAACCACCTTTTTGTGCATCAATTAAATCTTGAATATCTTTTGCTTCTTGCTTTGCTTTTGCCACAGCAGGTTTTGCTATTTGTGCCAACAAATCCATTGCGCGAGCAGGAGTTTGTGCCATTTGATCTTGCAAACGCCATTCAGCAAAACTTTTTTTGCCCATCAATTGTGCTTTTTGCAAACGTAGTTTTGCAATTTTTTCGCACAACTCACGTGTGTCGCCATCATCACCTTTTTCGGCACGTGTCCATCCCGATTTAAAAAGTTTTTCACGTGTTGCTCTGTTTTTCAAACTTGATAATAAAGGTTGTTGTGTAAAGTTTAACAAACCAATTAAATATTTTCCTTCGTGTCCTGCTTCCTTTGCTTTTGCGGCAGCAGCAGCTATTTCATCAGCACTTAATCCATCCAATTCTTTTACATCATCAACTAACAATGCTCCATTTTTACGAGCGATTAAAAGTTTGCTACTGTATTGTGTTGCCAATGTTGCCAAATCGCTGTTAATGCTTTTCATTTTTTCTTTATCTGCATCAGAAAGGTTTGCACCAGCAAGTTCAAATTGTTGTAAATAATATTCGGTTAATTTTCTGTCTTCACCTTTTAGTGTATTCAAATCCAATGCTTTTATACGATTATAAATTTTAGAATTCAAATATATTTTATCGCTGTGAGCAGAAAATATAGGTGCGTATTCCTCTTCAATTTTTTGCAATGTTGGATTGGTATTTGAGCCTGTTAAATTATAAAACACACTTGTTGCTCTTCCCAAATCTTGTCCGCTAATTTCCAATGCAAGAACAGTGTTTGCAAATGTTGGAGTACTATTATCATTTGCAATTTTTTCAATTTCGGCATCGTGAATTTTTAAACCATACTCAAAAGCAGGTTTAAAATGCTCGTCTTTAATTAAATTAAATGGAGGAGCTTGATACTGCAAAGTGCTTTTTTGCAAAAGTGGGTTTGCCATTTTTTCTGAATTATTTTGTGCGGGAAGTAGTTGTGTAATAGAAACCATTACAATACCTGCCATTAGTGTTGTTGATATTTTTTGCATACGATTATTTTTTTGTTTTGAGTCGATAAAAATAAGTATTATAATTGAAAGAAATAGATTATTTGTATTTTGCATCAACAAATAATTTCTACCCAAAATGAACAGAAGAAATTTTATAAAAACAACAGGAATTATAAGCACCGTTTCTGCTTTTAGTCCTTCACTTTCGGCTAACACACTTTTAAAAAGTTCGGAAGGATTTATTTCTACAACTATAATTAAAACACTGCAAGAACGCATAAAACCTATTACTCCAGAAGAACGTGTGCAACGAATAAACAATGCTCGAAAATTGATGAACGAAAATAAAATTGATGCTATACTTATGGAAGGTGGAACATCGCTCAATTATTTTTCGGGAGCAAATTGGGGACGTTCCGAACGATTGTTTGCTATGATTTTGCCTGCCAATGCTGAACCATTTTTTATTGCTCCAAAATTTGAAGAAGCTCGTGCAAAAGAACAAACAGGCAATGCAACAGTTTACACTTGGGAAGAAAATGAAAGCCCTTATGAATTACTAAAAAAAGTATTGAGCGAAAAAAATAGTGTAAACGGAACATTGGCAATTGAAGAAACTACACGACATTTTGTAACTGAAAATATTCAAACCACAATTCCAACATTAAAACTAAAAAGTGCAACTGCTGTTACTGCTGGTTGCAGAAGCATAAAAAACACACACGAAATTGAACTGATGCAAATTGCAAATGATATGACTGCCGAAGTTTACAAAGTAGCAGTAACGCAATTGAGAGAAGGAATGACCGAACATGAATTTGCAAACATTGTTTCAAACTTGTTTAATGAATTTGGTGTTTCGGGTGGAGCACTTGTTTTGTTTGGCGAAGCAAGCGCACATCCACACGGATTGGTTAAAGAAGTACGATTGAAAGAAAATGATATTGTGTTGATTGATGGTGGTTGCACGGTAGAAGGTTACGATTCGGATATAACACGCACCACCATTTTTGGTAAAGCAACCGACAAAATGAAAACCAATTTTGATATTGTTCGCAAAGCACAAGATGCAGGATTGAAAGCAGCAAAACCTAATGTGGAAGCTTGGACAGTGGATGCAGCTGCTCGGAAAATTATTATTGATAATGGATATGGTCCCGATTATAAATATTTTACACACCGCTTGGGACATGGCATTGGTATGGATGGACACGAATGGTTTTATTTGGTAGGTGGAAACAAATATGTTTTAAAATCGGGGAATATGTTTAGCAACGAACCTGGCATTTATATCGTTGGCGAATTTGGAATTCGTATTGAAGATGAAATGCTAATTACCGACAATGGCGCTCGATTACTTTTACCACAAGCAGAAAGTTTAGAAAAAATGTTTTAAATTTTTTTATAAAAATGCTTGACACGAATTACACAAATGAACACGAATTTGCGTGGTTGTTTTTCAGAAAAATGGTTTGAATTTTTACCGCAGAGAACGCAAAGAAATATTTCTCGCAGAAGCGCAGAGAAACCAGAGTAAAAAAAATATGAGTGACGAGTGCGTGTTCATTCGTGTAATTTGTGTGAACTACAAAAAGACTATTTGAAAAAATAAATTACATTTGTTCACAACATTTTTCAATAAACTATGACAGGCAACACATTCGGAAAACTTTTTACACTCACTACTTTTGGCGAATCGCATGGCGAAGCAATGGGTGGAATTATTGATGGTTGTCCTGCTGGATTAAAAATAGATTTTATGTTTATTGAAAATGAAATGGAACGAAGACGTCCTGCTCAATCGCACATTGTTACTCAACGAAAAGAAAGCGATAAGGTTGAATTTCTTTCGGGAATTTTTGAAGGAACAACAACAGGAACGCCTATTGGATTTATCATCAAAAATGAAAATCAAAAATCAAAAGATTACGAACACATTGTAGATGTGTATCGTCCATCGCACGCTGATTATACGTATCAAACAAAATATGGAGTGCGTGATTATCGTGGTGGTGGACGTTCTTCGGCACGCGAAACAGTTTGTAGAGTTGTGGCTGGAGCAATTGCAAAATTAATTTTAAAACAACACGCAATTACTATCAATGCTTACACTTCGCAAGTTGGAGATATTAAATTATTAAAAAATTATCACGATTTAGATTTTAGTAAAATAGATTCAAACATTGTTCGTTGTCCTGATGAATTGATTGCTAACACAATGATTCAGCGAATAGAACAAGTACGAAAAAATGGTGATACCATTGGTGGAATTATTTCTTGCGTGATATCGGGAACACCCGCAGGACTTGGTGAGCCTGTGTTTGATAAGCTCCATGCTGATATTGGAAAAGCAATGTTGAGCATCAATGCGGTGAAAGGTTTTGAATATGGAAGTGGTTTTGATGGTGCAAAGATGCATGGTTCAGAACACAATGATAGCCTCATCCCCAACCCTTCTCCAACAGAGAAGGGAGTAAAACATCTTACCAATCATTCGGGTGGAATACAAGGTGGAATAAGTAATGGAGAAGATATTTATTTTCGTGTTGCATTTAAACCTGTTGCTACCATTATGCAAAAACAAAACACTGTGAACTCAAAAAACGAAACTGTAGAAATGATTGGAAAAGGACGACACGACCCTTGTGTGTTGCCTCGTGCTGTGCCAATTGTAGAAGCAATGGCAGCATTGGTTTTAGTTGACCACTTGTTGCGAATGAAAACAAATAAGCTTTAATAAAAATACTATTCAGCAACAATTGCAAGCTTTTTAGAAACTCCACTCACTGCAATTCGGGTAATATTTTTAATTCCATATTTTGCAAAATCATCTAACTTTTGCCATTGCTTTGTTTCAAATTTGTAACAATAAATTTCTGTTGTTGAACACATCAAAATAGCATTTTTGTAAACAATAAAATCTTCTCCTTCTCCAATAATTTTAATAGCATCGGAAGAAACCAAGTGAAAATAGGATTGGAAATTTGTTTTGCAAATTTGAATGTAATTTCCTGTTGTGGATTTTGTCATAAACAATAATTCTTCATTGTTGTGTGTTTGAATAGAACGTCCAATTTCCTCGTTGGCAGAAACTTTCAGCGGTTTCTGCATTTGCAAATTAAATACTTGCAACGATGTAGGATTGGTTAAAATAAAAGTTGCTAATCTGTCTTCGCCTGTCCAGCAATAATATCCAATTGAATCTACTTTTTCAGTAATCAATTCAGGTGCACCTGCTTTAATTGGAAATTTCCAAATACGTTGTGCGCTATCGGGTTCAACCATTACTACAGAAATAAAATTTCCATCGGGCGTAAACATTGGTGAATATTCGCTTGTAGCAGTTTTTGTAAATTGATTTGTTTTTTTTGTTTTTAAATTATAACTAAAAATATCGGTTTGATTATCGTTTTGCATTGCAGTATAATACAATGAATTTCCATCGGGAGAAAATGATGGTTGATTGTCGTAACCTACTCTATTGGTAATGTTGGCAGGATTTGAGAACGCAATTTTTCCTCCTTCATCTTTCATATCAAACAACCAAATATCTGTGTTTGGCATTTGAGCAAATGAAGTTGCAATGCATAAAGTTGATAGCGCAAAAAGAATATTTTTTTTCATCTCATTCAATTTAGTTGGTATAAACATTGGTATAAAATAATTAGTTAATTTTAAGAAAAATACAAAAATGAAATCACTCAAGGTCTTTATTGTTTTTTTATTTGTTCATTCAATTGGTTTTTCGCAAGAACTAAAACTGACGAAAGCCACACTTCAAACTGTTTATCATGGCGATTCTCCAAACAAATCACTCAACTACAACATCATCATCGAAAAACAAAAAAAATTTAGTTGGAGCATTGATTCTATTTTATCTACATACGATAAAAAAATTCAATTCAATATTGTAAAAATAGATAATATTAATTCTCCAAATTCAAATTACAAACAAGTAAAATCGTTTTCAAAAAAAGACAAAGGTTTTTATATGATAACATTTAGCATCAGTGAACCTATAAAAAAAGAAAAAGCAATTGCCGCTGGAAGTCAAAAAATAGAGTTGAATAATAGTGTTTCGGAAGTACGTTTATTTTATTCTGCTAATAAAAAAACAAAAAAAATAGATTCTATTATTTTTGAAGAGCTTGAAACAATTAGTGTTCCATAAGATTTAAGTCGAAAATAATTTTGTTTGTTTTCCAATATTATTTCTTTCGTGGTCTATGAGCCACTGTTTGCGCCACAAACCACCACCATAACCAACCAATTTTCCATCAACTCCAATTACTCTATGACAAGGAATAATGATTGAAATTGGATTGCTACCATTTGCATTTCCTACGGCTCGTGTAGCGTTTACATCTCCTATTTTTCTGGAAATTTCTAAATACGATGTGGTTTTACCAAAAGGAATTTCTAACAATTTATTCCAAACATTTTTTCGAAATTCGGTTCCTTCGGGATTTAATTTCAAATCAAATTTTTCTCTTTTTTTATTAAAATACTCATCCAATTGTTGAATACATTTTTTTAAAGATGAATGAACTTCAGATGAATTATTTTTCTTTTCATCTAAAAAATAAAGTGAAGCAATACCTTCTTCATTGCCTGTTATTTCAATGATTCCAACAGGAGAATAATAATATGCTGTATGGATTTTCATTTGCAATTTATTAT
>JAYTXX010000171.1:0-3566 GCA_043742725.1 Bacteroidota bacterium
CCATCATATTGTTTATCATTTAATTTAACAAAATTTGTTGCTGTTTTTGCCGAATCATTCCAATAACCAGCTGCCACCTGATTACCATACAAAAGCAATTCTCCAAATTCTCCAGCTTTTATTCCATTTAATTTTTCATCGCATATTTTATAAATCAATCCATCAAGCACTTTGCCTATTGGAACCAATCCATTAATTATTTCATTCGGAGTATTTTCTTCATTTAATCTATACATACTACTCCAAACTGTTACTTCAGTTGGTCCATAAGCATTTTCAATTATTGAATTGGGAGCAACTTCTTTCCATGCTATTGCAAGATTGTATGGCAATGCTTCTCCAGTAAGTAAAGTGTATCTTAATTTTGGAAAATTAAATTCTTCGAGCAACCGAAGTTGTTTCATATATGCCAATGCCGATGGTGCCATAGATGCAACCGTTACATTGTATTTTTTTATTATTTCTAATGCTTCTATAAAAACAATTCCTTCGGTAGGCACTGGCACTAAACAAGCTCCTACTTCCCAAGCAATAAATGTACAGGCTATGGAAACATCAAAGGATAATTCAAAAATTTGTAAAAACACATCTGAAGAATTAAAATCATAGTTCCCAGAACGAACCATAGCATTGATGAAGGAATTAAAATTTTCATGTGAAATGCCTATTCCTTTTGGAATTCCAGTACTTCCTGATGTAAATAAAATATATGCTATTTCAGATGAAGGTTTACGAGTTTCCGATATGTTATTAGGTGCAATCGTATTATTCTCAATAATATCAAATTTGATGTGAGAATTAATTTTTTTTAATTCATCAACAGCATCACTAAGACACAAAATTGTTTTTATACCAGAACTATTAACAATGTTGGTTAATTTATCGTTTGGAAATTTTTTATTAATAGGAACAAAGCCCGAACCATTTAGTAATATAGCAATAATAGAAGCATAAGTATAAACACTATAATCGGTATAAACTCCAATTAACTTTTCATCGCTTTTTAGTTTACTCGAAATTGTATTGGCAATTAAAAACAAATCCTTGTAGGAATAAGTAATATCATCTACAATTATTGCAGGATTATTAGGCGTTTTATAATAATTTGAAAGAAAACCTGATATCATAAATTGGTATGTGCTGAATTAAAATTACTATTTTTTTATGCTAACAAATATAATAAAATAAATCTTTTAAAAGAGTGCTATGAAGCAGTGTATGCAATATTAAATTTTAGCTTTGGAATATGAGAAAGCAGAACAAAAAATAAATAATTTATTTTGCAATCAATGTTTTAATTCCTTCGTCAATACTGATTTTTGGTTCCCAATTCGCAAATGATTTAAGCTTTGAAATATCTGCTAATAAGTGCATTCGTTCTACTTTTCTAACTCTGCTTTCATCAACTTCAATCGTAATTTTTTCTCCTAATTGACGTTCAAAAGATTCAACAATTTCGGTAACCGAATATTCAATTCCTCTTCCTAAATTAAATGTATCAATTCCATTTTTAAATTTATTCATAAGCAAATGAATAGCATTTGCCATATCGTAAGTATGAATAAAATCGCGCTTTGGTGTTAGGTTTCCAAGTTTTATTGTTCTTAACCCACTATTTATTTGTTGTTGAATTTCAGGAATTAAATGTGGATTAGTTTCATTTGGTCCAAAGGCATTAAAAAATCTACAAATTACCGTTGGTATTTTTGTTTTTAAATGAAATTCGTTGCATAAATGCTCTCCCGCTAATTTCGATAAACCATAAATATCAAGTGGATTGAGTATATCCGATTCTTTTGCTGCATCATTTGAAATAGGATAAACAGCAGCCGTTGAAGCAAATAAAACCAATTCGAGATTCGTTAATTTTTCTGCCACTTTTAAAATATTGATTGTTCCTTGAATGTTAATATTACTCGATTCAAAAGGATGTTGATTACAATATGGAATAAAATGAATTGCCGCTAAATGAATAATTTTATGAGGATTAATTTTCACAATTATTTCATCAATTTTTGTTTTATCTAAAATATCCGCATTAAAAAATTTATCATCGGAAATAGTTATAAATGCTCTGTTTCCAAACGATAAATTATCAATCACATAAATATCGTAATCGTTTTTTTGTAATTCCTTAATAATTGCCGAACCAATAAATCCAGCTCCTCCAGTAATTAATACTCTCTTCATTTCAGTGCTTTTTGAATTAATGAATTATAAAACTCAAATGTATTATTTTTTGAGTAAGTTATTCGTATTTTTTGTTGCAAATTAGTTGCAAGCCGATTTCTATAATTTGCGTCTTCACATAATTTTTTTAATGCAGTAAACAATCCTTGCTCTACTTCATTTTCAAACAATAAAACTTCATCTTCATTCACAAATAAATCTTTTATTGTTGGTGTGTTTGGCGCAACCACAGCCATTTGGGAAGCACCATATTCAAATATTTTATTGGGAGCTCCGTACCAATTCGAACCTGGCATTACTCCAATATCAATTTGTTTTTTGTAATTCAATAATTCTTCTCCATCAGCATAACCAGGCATTGTAATATCATTTTTATAATTACAATTTTCTACCAGTTGTTTTATGTTTTCAAACTCGGCTCCCATTCCCAACAAAAAAAGATGAACATTATAGCCTTCTTTTTTCAATTTCAGAAAAGCACTTAATAACAAATCCACTCTATGCCATTTCAAAAAAGAACCAATAAAACCAATATTAATAGTAGCAGTATTATTTTTATTTTCAATAAAATCGAAACGTGAAAAATCTACATTTTGATGAATAGCAACTTCAATTTTTTTGTCAGCCAAGTGCTGGATATAATTTTTTACTGAACTTGAATATGCCACCGTTGTTGATGCTTGTAGCAATGTTTTTTTTTCTCTTTGTGAAATTATTGATTTGAAAAAAGGTAAACTTTCGTTAAAAAAAACATATTCATCAATTATTGGAGCATCATAAATTACAATGAGTGGACTATTTTTTTTAGCAGAAATAGCAGCTCCAATGTTTGAAGCATAACTATAAAATTCAATAATTAAATCTTCCGAAACATTAGCAAATAAATTGTTTCTTAATTTTTTCAATTCAAAAAACAATCGTACATCTTTTAGTATTCTTTTAATAAAATTGGGTATTATTTTTTTCAAAAAAGAAGTTTGTTGGTTTACTGAAGATGGCAAATTGGATTGTTGAATTTTATTAAAATTAATTCCATTAATTGAAACCTCATAGTTGCCAAGCTCTTGTAAAACATCTGCAAATGAATAAATATAGGAACCTAATGCAGACTTGCGATTGTAAATTTCGCTAGCGTTTTTTGCATATATAATTAGAATTTTTTTTTTCACGAATTTATTTCCAATCAATATTTTGCTTGACTGTTTTAGCTGGATTACCTGCTATTAATGAATTATCTGGAAACAAACCTTTCACTATACTTCCTGCTGCAACTACACAATTATTTCCAATCACTGTATTTTTGAGTATTGTAACATTGCAACCAATCCAAACTTTATTTCCAATTTTAACTACATTTTTATTTTCTGAATTTGATT
>JAYTXX010000172.1:0-5248 GCA_043742725.1 Bacteroidota bacterium
AATTGAGCGAGATTAAAAAAATTACTTAAATTAAAATTAGGGTTTATTTCAATTGCTTTTATATACTCATCAATTGCTTTTTGAACTTGATGTTTCTCTTGATAAATATCTGCAATCAACAAATGTGGTTCAATAAAAGTTGCATCTTTTTCAATTGCTTTGGTGGCTTCATCAAATGCTTTATCATCATTGCGCGATTGATACAATTTAACTGCATTTTCAAATGATGAAATGGCTTTTTTGTTTTTACTTGAATATTCGCCTGTAGGTAATTGGGCTTTGCAAGTTATAGTCAATGAGATGAAAAGAAAAATGTAAAATAGTTGTTTCATAATTTTTTTTGATTCAATTATTAAGCCAATAAATTTATGGAATGTTCATATACTTATGTGTTTGCAAGGAAACATTCCATTTTGGATTTGTCATCACATAATCTACAATCAAGGGCATCATCTCTTTTGCTTTACTCCATTCGGGTTGAAGAAATAATTTACAATCTGCGTTTACAAATTGTGCATTTTTTTCAGCCCATTCAAAATCATTTTTATTGTGAACAATTATTTTTAATTCATTTGCTTTCGCAAAATTTTCTGCTAATGGCGTACTTGTTTTTTTGGGCGATAAACAAACCCAATCCCAAGTTCCTGTTAGTAAATATGCTCCTGAAGTTTCTATAAATGTTTGAATTCCTTTGCTTTTTAATTGTTCGGTAATGTAATTCAAATTATACATACTCGGCTCTCCACCAGTTATCACCACAGCTTTTGAAGGATATTTAGATGCGTTAGCAACAATCAAATCTACGTTTGTAGCTGGATGTAAACTCGCATCCCAACTTTCTTTTACATCGCACCAATGACAGCCAACATCGCAACCTCCAACACGAATAAAATAAGCAGGTTTGCCCGAATGAAATCCTTCACCTTGAATAGTATAAAACTCTTCCATCAAAGGCAATTCCAAGCCTTGTTCTAATAGTGTTTTATTTATTTGTTTCGTTTCCATTTAATTCAATAATTAAAAATTTAAAATCAAACGGATTAAATTGTTGTTTCAATATTCCAACAAATTGTTCTCCCGATTTTAAATAAAAAGGAGCGAAATTATCATAGCGTTCTTGCAATATATCTTCAGGAAAAAATTTCGCTTTTATTTTTTTTATTTGATTAATGCTTGTTTCTTGTTTTTGTTTTTCTGCTTTCAATAATTTACTTTCAATGTTTTTTAAACTATTCAATGCTTTTTGTTTTTCGGCTTCCACAGAGCTTTTTAGAGTGGCGTCAAACTTTATAGCTTTATCTACAATTTCATTAAATGTTAAAATTAATTTTGTTTCTTCAGGTTTCAAGCTTATTTCTTCACTCGCATTTTCGGTAACAAATTCTTTAATAAGTGTTTCTGAATTTCTGAAAAAATCATTTATCGTAAAGCCTAATTTTTCGATTTGTTGATTTGTTTTTTCGTCAGTAAGCAAAGCAAAATTGCGAGGAATTAAAACAGGAAAATTAATTTTATGATGTTCAAACATTGTTTTGTATTCAAGCCAATACGCCAATTCTCCTGGTCCTCCAACGTAAGCTAAATTTGGTAAAATAAATTGTTGATACAATGGTCGTAACACAACATTAGGGCTAAATCTATCCGAATGTAAATCTATTTCAGTGATTAATTCTTCTTTTGTAAATCGAATATCCGTATTTAAAACTTGAAAAATATTTCCATCGTTTTCTATTCGTTCACGAACATTATCTTTTAAATAAAAACAATTTATTTCACGTGGATTGACTTGCGAATCGTAACCAATTTGTTTCAACTGATTGATAGTAGCATCAACTAATTTATGATTAGTATTATTAAAAATATCATCCTTTATAATTGAAGAAAAAGAATTTTTCAATTGAGTATCATCAGCATCAATAACAAGTAAACCGTAGGTTCCAAAAAGTTGATGTGTGAAATAACGAGTGGCATTAGCCAAATTAGAATGATTCAAATAAGCATCTGAAAATAATTGAATGAGTTTTTTTGAATTTTCAGATTCACCTAAAATTTGTTTTAACTCATCAATAAGTGGATGAACAGAATGTGTATTTAGCTTACCAACTGCGCCTTTCGCTTCTTCATTATTCCATTTAATTTTTTTGCCAAATAAATTAATTGAACTTATTTCTTCAAAATCGTGGTCTTCGGAAGCCATCCAATAAACGGGAACAAAATTATATTCTGTATATTTTTTTTTAAGTTCTTCTGCTAAATTTATAGTGGTAATAATTTTATAAATAAAATACAATGGTCCTGTAAATAAGCACAATTGATGCCCTGTACATACTGTAAATGTATTTTCATTTAATAAATTATTAATCGTGCTTTGCTCAATTTTAATTTGAGAATTTTCGTATTGATTTTTTAAAATCTCCACTAGCAATTTACGATTGATAGTTTCTTTTTTCTTGTCTTCAATTACATTATTAAAAGAATCTATTGTTGGAATATAAGAATAGAAAGGACGAAGCGCATTCTCATTATTTACATAATCAATGAAAATTTTCGAAAATTGATTGGTCGAATCAAAATCTATTTTAATATTTTGTGATGCCATAATTGTTTCACAAATGTACTATTTTGTTGGCTTTATTTTACATTTGTAAACTCAAACACAACTAACGATGAATAATAAAAAACACGAAAATCCTTGGAAAACATTAGACTCCGAAAAAATCTATGATTCACCTTGGATTGGACTTACAAAGCATAATGTATTAAACCCAAGCGGAAATCCAGGTACATATTCTGTTGTTCATTTCAAAAATTTAGCAATTGGTATTTTGCCTTTGGATAAGGATTTTAACACTTGGATTGTTGGGCAATATCGTTATCCTATTAATCAGTATTCGTGGGAAATTCCAGAAGGTGGCGGAAAAAGAGATGTTCCGCCAATTGATTCAGCAAAGCGCGAATTGCTTGAAGAAACAGGTATTACAGCTAATAAGTGGACAAAAATTCAAGAAATGTATTTGAGCAATTCTGCAAGTGATGAGTTCTGTATTTTATACATTGCACAAGAGTTAACTTTTGGAGAATCGCAACCAGAGGAGGATGAACAACTGGAAGTGAAAAAAATACATTTTGATGAATTATATATAATGGTTTGCAATGGAGAAATAACAGATAGTATGACTGTTGCGATTGTTTTAAAAACTAAACTATTGATGCTCGAAGGAAAAATTTAAGAACGAGGATGAAATTGAATAATTGCAGAACGCAAATAATCTCTATCCAAATGTGTGTAAATTTCAGTAGTAGTAATAGATTCGTGTCCAAGCATTTCTTGCACAGCTCTTAAATCGGCACCGCCTTCAATTAAATGTGTTGCAAAGGAATGGCGAAATGTATGCGGACTAATATGTTTTTTCAATCCAATTTTTGTAGCCAATTGTTTTATTATGGTAAATACCATTACTCTTGTAAGTCCTGCTCCTCGCCTATTTAAAAATAAAATATCTTCTGAATTTTTTTTAATAGGAATATGATTTCTAATTTGATTATGGTAAATATTAATTTGATTAATTGCTACACGACCAATAGGTACAAGCCTTTCCTTGTCTCCTTTTCCTGTTACTTTTATAAAACCATCTTTGAAATACAAATTAGATATTTTCAAATTTATTAATTCACTCACACGTAATCCGCAACTATAAAGCGTTTCCAACATTGCTTTGTTTCTTTGTCCTTCAGGTTTGCTTAAATCTATTGCATTAATAATGCTGTCAATATCTTGCAAACTTAATGTGTCTGGCAGTTTTCTTCCAAGTTTTGGAGCTTCGAGTAATGTTGTTGGATTATTGTTTAAAATATTTTCTAACAGCAAATAATTGTAAAAAGCTTTTATACCACTAATTACACGAGCTTGAGAACGTGCACTCATTCCAAATTCATTTATCCAAATTAAAAATTCTTGCAAATGTTTTAGTTCAATTTCTTTAGGTGAAAAATTATATTTTTTCGTTTCTAAAAACTGAACAAATTTTTCTATATCTCTCAAATAGGCTTCAATCGTATTAATTGACAAGGATTTTTCCAGTGCCAAAAAAGATTTAAAACCTTGTATGTATATTTTCCAATTCATTATGAACTAAAATTACAAAACAAAAAAATCAATTATCTTTACAACAACATGAAATAACTAACAAAATATTTCTAACAACTACACATGAAACTTATTATAATTAACGGTCCGAATTTGAATTTATTAGGAACAAGAGAAACTTCTGTTTACGGAAATCAAACTTTTGAAAGCTATTTTGAACTATTAAAAAACAAATATAAAACCATCGAATTGTCCTATTATCAAAGCAATGTAGAAGGTGAGCTGATTAATAAATTGCACGAAGTTGGATTTACTTATGATGGAATAATTTTTAATGCTGGTGGCTACACACACACATCTGTTGCATTGCGTGATGCAATTGCTTCTATCAAAACAGCAGTAATAGAAGTTCATATTTCAAATGTTTTTGCTCGTGAAGATTTTAGACAAATTTCGTTACTTGCTCCAAAATGTAAAGGTTCTATTTCTGGCTTTGGAATGGATTCTTACCGATTAGCAATTGAAAGTTTTTTGTAGTTACATAAATCGTTCTTTCAAATCAATTTCATTGAATGTTTTTTTGCCTCGCAAATAAAAATCGACAATAATTGAGTGTAAATAAACTGCCGTAGTTGTATAGCTTTTTACTTCTTGTTTTAATTGTTTACGTTTTTTTAATGTAACATCAAGCGTTTTGTAAAAATTATAATGCGCTCTCAAAACAGCCACTAAATGAGCAAATTGAAATGAAAATAAAAATTTAATTCCTGCAATTCCATCCAATGTCATACGAATAAATAATTTTAAAAAGAAAAGTTTTGGAGGATGATTTTTACAAATTAAAATCAAATTATTTCTAAAATTCAAATATGTTTTGTGTGGATTTGTTTTGTTTAGTGTTCCGCCTCCAACGTGGTAAACAACAGATTCGGGAACACACATAATTTTATATCCTCTATTTTTTAATCGCCAACACAAATCAATTTCTTCCATGTGTGCAAAAAAATCTTCATCAAAACCACCAACTTCTCTAAAGTATTTTGCGCGAACAAATAAACATGCACCAGTTGCCCAAAAAATTTCTCGCACTTCATTGTATTGATTTTTATCTTCTTCTAACGAATCTAAAATTCGTCCTCTGCAAAATGGGTAACCATATTT
>JAYTXX010000173.1:0-3663 GCA_043742725.1 Bacteroidota bacterium
CGCATCTTCTCTTGATTCAAAAGGCTTTTCATTAATTGATAAAGGGGAAATAAAACAATTTGAAACAAAATTAATTGAAACTATTGATAGAAAAAAATTAGATAACTACACTACATTAAAATTGGATGTGTTGTTTTTTAACTCTGATTTTTTTGAGCATCAATTGCCAATTTCAGAAGTTATAAAATTGAAACAAGTGAAATTGTATAAAGAAAATTCATTCGTTGAAAATTCATTTATCTCCGAAAATGCTTTTATTATTAATGTTTCAAGGCTTGGCGAAGAATTATATTTTGAAAACACAGAAACTCAAACAACTAATTTGTCAAAATTATTTTTAGAAAAGCAACAACAATTAAAATTAAAAAAAGAGTCGAAACCGCATTTGAAAAATAATTCAAATCAGGAAATGGAAATTGATTTGCACATTGAAGAATTGATGGATGATTACAACAGAATGAGTAATTATGAAATTATTCAAGTGCAATTAAAACATTTTCAAAATGCGTTGGATACAGCAATTAATGAACATTGTAGAAAATTAATTGCGATACACGGAGTTGGTAATGGACGTTTAAAACAGGAAGTTCGCGCACTTGTTTCGGAATACAAAAATTTGCGTTGCCAAGATGCTTCACTTGCTAAATATGGCTTTGGTGCTACCGAAATAATTATTGGTTAGTAGCTTTTGTTAAAAAACAAAATCTTCACAAATAAAATTTTACCTTTAGAAAAATAAATTTTCAAAAAATTAAATATGAAAAAAATAATTACAATTATTAGTGCAACATTTTTTATTGCCATCAATTCCTTTTCTCAAAATACAAATGTTACATTTCGTTCGCATCTGGCTTATCCAGGGCAAACGTGTGCAAACATTTGTGGTTATGTAGATTCGGTTGGTAATGAATATGCTTTGGTTGGTGCAGCACAAGGAATGTCGATAGTTGATGTTACCAATCCTGATGCGCCAGTTGAAGTATTGCAAGTTCCAAATATTGATGATGAATGGAAAGAAATAAAAGTTCGTGGAAAATATGCGTATGTTACAACCGAAGGTGGTGGCGGTTTGCAGATTGTGAATTTAAGTAGTTTGCCAAATGTTGGAGGAATTACTTATAAAAGTTGGAAAGGTGATGGAGCTATTGCTGGGCAATTAAATACTATACATGCTTTGCATATTGATAATAATTTTGTGTATTTATATGGAAGTAATTTATTTAATGGTGGAGCAGTAGTTGCTGATATTACTGACCCTTGGAATCCAACGTATGCTGGAAAATATGAAGTAGGAACAGGTAATGCGCCTTATGTTCACGATGGATATGTACGCAATGATACATTGTATGCAGGACATATTTATTCGGGTTATTTTTCTGTTGTTGATTTTACAGATAAATCAAATCCGATTGAAATTACAAATCAATACACTCCAAGTCGTTTCACTCACAATACTTGGCTTTCAACCGATAGCAAAACATTGTTTACTACGGATGAAGTTGGAAATTCTTTTCTTACTTCTTATGATTTAAGTAATTTGCCAAACACTCCAGAGTTGGATAGAATCCAATCTAATCCAGGTTCAAATTCTATTGTTCACAACACACATATTTTACAAGTTGCTGGAAATGATTATGCAGTAACATCTTGGTATCACGATGGATTTAATATAGTAGATGCTGGTCGTCCGAGCAATTTAGTAATTGTTGGAAATTACGATACTTCACCTTGTACAGGAAATGGTTTTGATGGTGCTTGGGGTGTTTATCCTTTTTTACCTTCTGGTAATATTGTTGTTTCAAATATTGATGAAGGTTTATATGTATTCACACCAACGTATGTGAGAGCGTGTTACTTGGAAGGAACTATTACCGATGCAGGAACAGGCTTTGCTATCAATGGAGCAAAAGTGGAAATACTTTCTACCACAGTTTCCGACTTTTCAAAAATTACAGGAGATTATGCAACAGGAATTCCTGCACCTGGCGGAACTTACAGTATTCGTGTGTCAAAAGCTGGTTATGATGCAAAAACTATTACAGGTGTTGTTTTAACTCCCGCACAAGTTACCAACTTGAATGTAACATTAAGTACAGGAACCACATTTGCTTATTCAGGTCAAGTGAAAGATGTTGCTACAACATTGGCAATTGACAATGCAAGTGTGTTGATGAAGAGTGGAAATTATACGTATCAAACTACAACTGATGCAAGTGGAAATTTTACTTATCCAGCCATTTATGCTGATAACTATGATATTACTATTGGTAAATGGGGATACGAAAATAATTGTTCTCAAAGCCAAAGCGTTAATTCTTCAAGTGCTCCGTTGTCGGTGAGTTTAACAAAAGGTTATCACGATGATTTTACTTTTGATTTTGGTTGGACAGTTTTTAGTACAGCATCTACTGGACGCTGGGCAAGAGTTATACCTTATGGAACAAACGATGGTTGCACTCCAGCCAATGCAGGAACTGATGATAGCACCGATTGCAATACCTTTGCATACATCACTGGAAACACAGGAACAGATGCTGCAGATGATGATATTGATAATGGTTTTACACGTATCATCTCTCCTGCTTTTGATTTAAGTACTTACATTGACCCTTACATTGATTTTTCACATTGGTTCTATAATGCTGGAGGTTCGGGTACTCCAAATGATTCTATAAGTATATTTTTAAATAATGGAACTTCAACCGTGTTACTCGATTTTGCAAATCATTCTTCATTACAAAGTGAATGGGTACACAAATCGTTTAAAATTTCGAATTATATAACTCCCACAGCTACTATGAAAGCAATAGTACGTGCAGTAGATGCTTCGCCTGGACATATTGTGGAAGCTGGTTTCGATAATTTTTTAATTAGCGAAGGACCAACGGGAATTATAGAGCAACCAAAATTAAATTCACAAATGATGGCTTATCCTAATCCATTTACAAATGAAATTACTATTACTTATGAATTGAAAAACAAATTTAATGCAGATGCTTCACTTAATGTTTATGATGCTTGGGGAAGAGTGGTATGTAGTTATAGTTTAGTTCAAGCAAATGGAAAAATTAGCATTTCGCCTACTATTATTTCTGGAATTTATTTTGTGAAAATTACAAATGGAAATGAGCACATTGCTCCTGTGAAAATTATGAAAATGAATTAATTTGAATGCGTATCGTGATTCGGAATTATTTTACATCAATTCTCCCAACTCCATCCAACGCAATGTTTTTTCATCGAGCTGATTGATAATAATAGCAATACGTTCGGAGCATTGCATAATTTCTTGATGGTCGGTAATTCCGCTATTTAATTTTTCAGTAAGTAGTGTTTTTTCTGATTCCACTTGTGCCATTTCTTTTTCCAATTGTTCGTACTCAAATTTTTCTTTAAAACTTAATTTTGCTTTTTTGAAAGGTTCGGTTTTTGTTTCTGAAGTTTCTATAGTTTCTGTGGTTTCAGGTTCAATAGTTTTGTTGTTTTTCTTTAAAGCAAGTTTTTCGAGTCTTGCTTTTTCATCCTGCTTATCACGGAAATCGGCATAGTTGCCGGTGAAGCCTGAAATTACTCCATCGCCTTCAAATACAAATAAACTATCAACCAACTTATCCATAAAATACCTGTCGTGCGACACGATGATAAGGCAGCCTTTAAAATTCA
>JAYTXX010000174.1:0-7841 GCA_043742725.1 Bacteroidota bacterium
ATTGTTTGCCGCTCCGCAAATAATTCCACATTTCAAACGATTTAATGTATCTGTATTCACTGTTGCACCCAAAGCACATGGAGCATAAATGTCCATATCCAAATCATAAATACCATTTGCATCGGTAATGATTGTTGCACCTGTTTCTTTTGCTACTGCTTTTAATCTATCTTCATTAATATCATAAATAGAAACTTTCGCTCCCTCTTTCACCAAATGTGTTACTAAGCTTTCACCCACATGTCCGATTCCTTGTACCACTACTTTTTTCCCTGACAAGCTATCACTTCCCCATTTTTCTTTTGCAGATGCTTTCATAGAAAGGTAAACACCGTAAGCTGTAACAGGAGAAGGGTCGCCACTTCCGCCCATATTCACCGGTAATCCACTTACAAAATCTGTTTCCATTTTTATGTACTCCATATCTTTTGTGCTTACTCCAACATCCTCTGCTGTTATATATTTTCCCGAAAGGCTATTTACAAATTTTCCAAATCTGCGCATCAACGCTTCATTTTTTTGTGTTTTTGAATCGCCTATGATAACTGCTTTTCCGCCTCCTAAATTCAATCCAGCAACGGATGATTTGTAAGTCATTCCTCTTGAAAGGCGCAACACATCAGTCAATGCTTCCATTTCATTATTGTAAGCCCACATACGAGTGCCTCCCAAACTTGGACCAAGAACTGTGTTATGAATTGCAATAATTGCTTTTAAACCTGTATCATTATCATTGCAAAAAACCACTTGTTCGTGATTGTTTAAAACCATTTGAGCAATAACAGGGTTTTCTGCTAAAGAAGAATTTTTAATATCTTGAACTTGTATCATACTTATTTGTTTTAAGAATTAGTTTGATGAATTTACAAATTGGATAATCATTACTTTTGTACCCTTAATTATTTGGTGGGGCAAAATTATGCTTATTTTCCGAGTAGCCAAAAATTTTAAATTGATAAATCAACTTTAAATGTGCGTATTTACTAATAAACAAGTAAACCAACAAACAAGATGAAATCCTTAAAACACATTAATAAATATTTTTTAAAATATCGTTGGCGACTGATATTGGGCGTAATCTTCGTTTCTATTTCCAACATTTTTGCTGTTTATTCGGTAACATTTGTGAGAGATGCTATTGATTACATACAACAAATTCCTACAACTGATTCGAGTGCAAACCACTATCAACAGCTAATAAATTATGGTTTGTTAATTATTGGTTTGGCTTTAGTTAGTGGTTTCTTTTTGTTTCTTACCAGACAAACTATTATTGTAATGTCGAGATTAATTGAATATGATTTGAAAAATGAAATTTACGAGCATTACCAAAAATTGGATACTGCTTTTTACAAACGCAACAATACTGGCGATTTGATGAATCGCATTAGCGAAGATGTAAGCCGTGTGCGAATGTACATTGGTCCTGCAATTATGTATATTGTAAATACTGCTATCACATTTGCTTTAACCATTTCGGTGATGATTCACGTTGATATAAAACTAACATTATACGTTTTGCTTCCATTGCCATTATTGGCTATCAGCATTTATTACGTAAGTAATACAATTAACAAAAAAAGTACAAAAGTACAGGAACAGCTTTCTAATATTACCACACAGGCGCAAGAAGCATTTTCTGGAATTAGAGTTTTGAAAGCATACGGACGTGAAAAACAATCGTTAAAAGAATTTGAAAAACAAAGCAACGAATACCAAAAACGCACAATGGGCTTGGTAAAAACAGAATCGCTTTTTCAACCTTTTATGATTTTATTAATTGGAATGAGCACCATTTTCACCATTTATATTGGTGGTTTGCAGGTTATCAATGGGAAGATAAGTTATGGAAACATTGCCGAATTTATTGTGTATGTCAATCGTTTAACTTGGCCAATTGCTTCGTTGGGTTGGGTTACATCATTAATACAACGTGCTGCTGCATCGCAAACACGTATCAATGAATTTTTACAAACACAACCTGAAATTGAAAATCCGACAACACAGATTGAAAAAATTAAAGGAACTATTGAATTTAAAAATGTAAATTTTGTTTATCCCGATTCGGGAATTGAAGCATTGAAAAATGTTTCATTTAAAATTGAACAAGGCAAATCACTTGCTATTATTGGACGAACAGGCTCTGGAAAATCTACCATTGCCAATTTATTGCTTCGATTGTATGATATAAATAATGGCGAAATATTAATTGACAATAAAATTATTTCTTCCTTGAATTTAGAAAATTTGCGCGAAAAAATTGGTTATGTACCACAAGAAGTATTTTTGTTTTCCGATTCTATTTCCAATAATATTTCTTTTGGATTGAGTAAAAATGAAAGTAGCAAAACAATTATTGAAAAAGCCGCAAAAGATGCAGTAATTTATTCCAACATTAAAGATTTTCCAAGTGGATTTGAAACTATTGTTGGTGAGCGAGGTATTACACTTTCGGGCGGACAAAAGCAACGCATTTCTATTGCAAGAGCTATTATTAAACAACCACAAATTTTAATTTTTGATGATTGCCTTTCAGCAGTTGATACGGAAACAGAAGAAGAAATTTTGAATAATTTAAAACCTTTGATGAAAGATAAAACTACTATTATTATTAGTCATAGAGTTTCATCTGTAAAAAATGCAGATAACATTATTGTGCTTGAAAATGGTGAAATTATTGAACAAGGAACGCATCAAGAACTGTTAGAAAAACAAACTGCGTATTTTAATATTTACAAAATGCAATTGCTGGAAGAGGAAGTAGATTAATTATTTTTTTTTCTTGTAAAAATTTATCAAACCGATTATAGAAACGAGTGTCCAAGTGCCTTCCAAAATAATGAATGGAACATAATTGATAAGCACCGAAGCCAAACAAGCAATGCCTGCTCCAACAATATTCAACAGAATATATACTAAATTATCTTTATGAAGTTTGTTAAATAAGTTTAACAAAAATGCAATGAGCAAAAGTGTTACTCCAAAGAAACCAATACAATCGTTGAGGTTCATTTACTTTGAAAAATAGTGGTTATAAATCAACATAAAACCAACAATCACTAAAATAGTGCCTGTTAAATAATTAATGAATGTCATTAATTTATCGGTTAAATATTTTTTAATTTTTTCGGCTAAATATACTTTTGATAATTCAACAAGCAGCACAACTCCCAGTACAATTGAAAAGAAAACAATCATTTTCACAAATGAATAGTCCAATGTTTTGCTAACAGCAGTAACATTTCCAAGCCAAAGAAACCAAACAGTTGGATTAAATAAATTCAATACAAATCCTTTTGAAATCATTAACAAAGGATGTGGTGCTTGAAATTCTATTGCAATATTTGTTTCTGTTTTTGTAACATGCTTTTTAAAATAAAATGCACCAAACACTATTAAAATAATTCCACCAATGATTGCCAAAAATGCTTGTGCTTTCTCTGAATGCAACAAACTTATTCCTCCAAAATGTACTAACAAACAAATTAAATTACACAAGAAAAAATCGCTTGCTAAAATTCCGAATGCAAGCAAAGAACCAACCTTGTAGCCATATTTTATTCCTGTGTTTATTAATGAAAAAAATGAAGGACCAAACGAAAATGTTAAAACGATAACAATGATTATTCCTTGATAGATAAGACTAAAGAGCATAGATTTATTTTTTTACGTTTTTTAAATAATCTTGCCAGTCCAACAATTGTTTGTTCTTTAATACACGAGGAAATTTGAAAGCTCCACCAATCTTACCAATATGTTGCATATAATCATAAAAAACAGAAGAAGGAATTATTTCCACAAGCACTTCTTTTAAAGCAGCTGTGCGCTCCACACGATAATCATCATTCAATATTTTTAAATGCCCATCAATTTTATTGCGCAAAACAGATGCATCAATTTTGTCATCTGTTCCAATGTACCATTGATGAGCAAAAAGCGTTTGGTAATTAATTCCTGCAACGGTAAATTCTTTTATATCAATATTTAATTCTTGCGATGAAAGCTCAATAGCACGATTCATATTATCAATTGAAAGATGTTCGCCACACAAACTCAAATGTTGTTTTGTGCGACCTGTAATTGCAATTTCATAATAATCTAAAGAAGTAAATTTAATAGTATCGCCAAGCAAATAACGCCAAGCACCAGCAACTGAACTCAATAAAAAGGCATACTCTACTCCTTCTTCAACCTGACCAATGTGTAATGTTTCTGGATTAGAAACCATGTTTCCATCCTCATTAAAATTTGTATCGTTGAATGGAACAAATTCAAAAAACATTCCATTGTCCAATACTAAAGCCATTCCTGTGCTATTTGGTCGGGCTTGATAACCAATGAAACCTTCAGATGCAAGATAAGAATCGAAATATATAATTGGTTTTGCTAATAGCTTTTCAAAACCTTTTTTGTAAGGTGCAATAGAAACTCCACTATGAACATATCCTGCCAAATTAGGCCAAATATCGTGTATGGTATTTACTTTATAATGGTCAATAATTTTTTCAAACAAAATTTGCACCCAAGCTGGAACGCCAACAACAACACCAATATCCCACTCTTTTGCTTTTAAAGTTATCTCTTCTAATTTTTGTTCCCAGTTGCGTTCTTTTGAAATGCGATTTCCTGGTTTATAATAATGTTGAAAATAAAAAGGAATATTTTTAGCTGTAATTCCACTCAAATCACCTTCAAAATAAGTTCCATTATAATTCAAATGAGTACTTCCTCCAAGCATCAACATTCCACGCTCGTAATGTTCTTTTGGAAAATCATATTGCCCTTGACAAAGTATTTGACGAATACCTGCTTTTTTAATTGACTTGAGCATATCTGATGTAATGGGAATATATTTGCTTGACGCATCGGATGTGCCCGAACTCAATGCAAAATATTTTACACGCTTGGGCCAAGTAACATACGATTCGCCATTCAATGCACGATACCACCAATTTTTAAACATTGAATTGTAATCATGTGTTGGAACATTTTTTTGAAAAGCAGAAATAATATCACTTTCGCTTACTATTTTTGAGAAATTATAATGCTCGCCAAAAGCAGTAAATTCAGCTTTTGTGAGCAATTTTCGTAAAACTTTCTCTTGTAGTTTATAGCCATTTTTTTTCCTCGTTCGGGGAATACGCTTGCGAAGCTCAAATGTTCGTTTGAGTATGGAACCTAAAATTGCCATAGATAAATTGTGCGCTATTAATTTTTGACTAAAATAATTATTTTAAATCAAATTATTCATTTTAATTCACACAAACAAGTGAGAATACAAAAAAGCAATAAAATTTTGGATAGAAATTATAAACCCTCTACTATTTTAGTGTGAATTTTTTCTAATTTTTGAAATAGAGAAGTGATATTTTGGGCTTCGTTACTTTCATTTTGAAAATTATCAAAAACTACTTTTACCTCATTCAAATCATTTAATAATGTAGTTACTGATTTTTCGCCTTTTATAATAAGAAGCGATTTCATAATGTTTTCCAAATGTATTTTTTGTGATTTCACTTTTTCAAAAACTGCTGTTTTGCTTTCCGCAGTTTTTAAATAGGGATATGTTTTAGCAGTTATATACAAACCTTCTAACCAACTTCCTGCAACCACAAGTGCTGCCATTCCTTGTCGTTCGTTTATTTTCAATGCTTTATCTACTTCGTTGTAGGAATTAAATACAATTTGTGTCAATGAATCTTTATTATCTCTGTATTTATTGTATTTATCCATTGTTTCTTGGTTAAATGCAAGAGGAATTCCTAAATCTTCCGCAATTTTTTTTGTAACTTTTATGTACATTCCTATTTGTTGAAACTGCTCAAATGTAACCACATAAGCTAAATCGGCACCATAAACTCCAAGATTCAAAGCCTTTGAACTTATTTGATTGTATTTGCTTGCATTGGAAACATCATTCATTATTTGTTCTTCAAAAAGTGAATGTTCTTCGTATAACTTGTCTAAAATTTCAAATGGAAAAGGAATATTACCAATTACCATATTGTTTTGAAAGGCTTTAACTTTATTTACTGTATCTTTTACAACAAAGCCCGAATCCTGTACAGCAACAATTTCTTTGCCTTGATTTGCATCATTATTACAAGAAGTAAAAACGAATAACATTGAAATTGTTGATAAACATAAAACGATTTTTGCTGACATATTTTTTTTATTTGAGATGCACAAAGCTAACCGAATTTTTAAAAATAAAAAACGATACCTACTTTTATTTTTTAATGTATTTAAAATCGTGATTGTTCTTTATTGCTTTTAATGATTCAAAAATTAATTTAATAACACTCTCCACATCATCCTTGTGAACACTTTCCACTGTTGTGTGCATATAGCGCAATGGCAATGAAATTAATGCCGAAGGAACACCTCCAATGGAATAAGCAAAAGCATCGGTATCGGTTCCCGTAACACGAGAAGCTGCTGCACGCTGAAAAGGAATTTTATTTTTGTTGGCAGCATCAATAATCAATTTCAATAAATTATTTTGTACTGCTGGACCATACGTGAGCACAGCACCTTTGCCACACGATAAATCTCCACTTGAAACTTTACTCATCATAGGCGATTGTGTATCGTGGCAAACATCGGTGATGATGGCTACATTTGGTTTAATGGTATGCGTTATCATTTCGGCACCACGCAATCCTACTTCTTCTTGAACAGAATTTGTAATGTATAATCCAAATGGAAGTTTCACTTTGTTTTCTTTTAACAAACGTGCTACTTCTGCAATCATAAATCCTCCTACTCTATTATCCAATGCACGACCTACATAATATTTATCATTCAACACCATAAATTCATCTTCGTAAGTAATTACACATCCAACATGAATTCCCAATGCTTCTACTTCTTTTTTAGTACTACATCCACAATCTAAAAAAATGTTTTTCAACGATGGTGCTTCTTCCTTTCCTGGTTCGCGCACATGAATTGCGGGCCAACCAAATATGGCTTTTACTATTCCTTCATCGGTATGAATGTTTACTCTTTTTGATGGAGCAATCATGTGGTCGCTACCGCCATTTCTGCGCAAATAAATAAAACCATCATTGGTAATATAATGTACGAACCAAGAAATTTCATCAGCGTGTGCTTCTATCACTACTTTAAATTCGGCTTTGGGATTGATAACGCCAACCACTGTTCCATAATTATCCACCATATAATCATCAATATATGGTTTCATATAATTGAGCCAAAGCTTTTGTCCTTCGGTTTCAAAACCTGTTGGTGATGCATTGTTTAAATAGGCTTTCAAAAACTCTAATGAGTTTTTTGTAAGTATCGATTTCTCTTTTTTTGTTTCTTTTTTCTTTGCCATTGTTATAGTTGGTAGGTTATTCGATGATTAACTTTTCATTAGTAATTCAATTTCCTTTTTGAGATTTGGGATGTGTTTTACTATTATTGCCCAAACTACTGTGTCTTCTGTGCTGCCATAAGAATGTATAAGGCGGTTTCTTAATCCCACTATTTGAATGGCATTTTCTATTACTATTTCGGTGTTTTCTTTTCTGATTTGATTGATTGCTTCGCCTATAATGGCTAACTGGCGTTCTACTGCACTTTTGGTTTTAATATCTGATTGGTATTTTTCAAAACCTGTTGTATCTACTACAAAACTTTCAATATGGTTTATTGCTACTAATATATCTGACAAGTATTTTTTAGCTCTCACGGTCATATACTAATTGTTTGGTGCGGTTTATTTCTTCTAATAAATAGGGGTTTTGTATGGAAGTATCGGTGAGTAAGTCTATTTTTCTGCCAAATAGTTTTTCTAATTCTAACCATAATGTTAAGATTTCTTCACCTTTTTC
>JAYTXX010000175.1:0-17457 GCA_043742725.1 Bacteroidota bacterium
GTTCAACAATTGGCATTGTTTGAAGTTTTATGCTATCCCAAATTAATGCAGGATTTGTTTGTGCTTTGATTGTTTTGGAAGAATAAAAAAAACATAGTACTATGAAAAAAATTATTTTCAATTGATTGATTACGTTCATCTTTTATTTTGTATTAAATTTTGTTTTGAGTGCTAAAAATTTTGATTCAAAATAAATGTAACTAATTTTTGAAATAACAATTGTTACTGCTATTGCAACAATAACAATGCTTACAAATATATATTTGTTTGGATTTATCACATTTATTCCTAACAAATAAAAACAATATGTTACCAAGAAAAAACAAATCATGTGGTAACAATACATTCCGTAGGTATATTTTCCAAAAGCCGATATTACTTTTAATTTACTTGCTTTATAAAACGAATGTAGCGCATAGTTTTGTTCCATAATTACAAATGCAAAAAAGCTTGAAAATACCACAGGCATTATAGCTGCAATATAGACATAGTTTTTACCAAATTTCCATATATATTCTCTGAATGGAAAAAGGGTAAAAGCAACAACATATATTGCAATGATTAAAATTTTAGGAATATGTTTTATACGTTCTATTACTTTTTCTTTTGTTGCTAATAAAGCAATTGCAGCCCCAACTGTTAAATCTGAAATTACTGAAAAAGAATGATATTTTAAAATCATTGCATTTCCTCCATTTGAAAAAAACATACGAAAAAGTGTAGAGCCAATTATAATTGCTATAAATGTTTTTAGTAAATGCTTGGTTGGAACAAAAGCGATTACAAGTGGCCAAAATAAATAAAATTGTTCTTCAACCGAAACCGACCACAAAACACCAATTAATACATTGTTGATACCGTGAAGCAAATAATCAACATTCCCAATAAATGTAACGTAAAGCCAAGGATTAATTCCTCTTAAATCTACATCAATGGGAAAGTGTTTTGGCAATTTGAGTTCAAACATAGGGAATACAAACAAACACAAAGCAATGATAAAAAAATACAGAGGCCAAATGCGCAAAACGCGCCTGATATAAAAGTTTTTGATGTTTATTTTTTGATGCGTTTGTTTTTCTTGCAACAATAAATAAGTGATTAAAAAACCACTCAATACAAAAAAGAAATTCACACCCAAATCGCCATTCATCAAAAATTGTTTTCTGAAAGAAATAAATAGTGGCACTTTGTTATAATAACCCAAACAAGCCATTGAATGATTTACAAACACAGCAAAAAATGCAAAAAATCGCAAACCATCAAGGTTTTGAAAATATGTTTTTGTTTCTTCTTGTAACATGGCTCTGCAAGTTATTTATTTTTTGTTTTATTCGGTTGTAGTTTTTCTAAAAAAGAAAAACACTCGAACTTAAAAGGCACATCGTTCATTGCGAGTGCAACGAAGCAATCCAAATACAAAGCATTGGTTATGGATTGCTTCCGTCGAAAAGCCATCGGAATGAACAACGTCAACAAAGTTCGTCAGTTCGAGTAGCGACCACAGGGAGCGTATCGAGAACCATAGCAAGTTCATTAGGAAAAACAACAACCGCCTTGCTCTATTTGAACAAGGCGGTTGTTGTTGTTTAAACCAAATTAATTGTTAGAGGATAAAAAGAAAAAATGCTGTTGGAAACTAATTTTTCATTCGTTCATTCAAAGCTTTTAGTTTATCGAGTTGTTGAGTACGAGCATAAATTTGTTTTAAAGCATTCATTGTATTTTTATCGGTAGGTTTTAAGTCCAATGCTTTTTCTAATATTGGTAATGCTTTTCCAAATTCTGTAGTTGCTTTTGCATTTTCTTCGGCATATTTTGCATTGTCCGTTATTTTGTCTGCACGCTTGTTGTACGAAACGCCCCTATTGTTGTACATCACTCCCAAGTTGTAAAGTGCGTCAAAATAATCTGGTTTTAATTCAATTGCTTTTTTGTAATCAGCTTCTGCAAATTTCATTTTGTCTTCATAGTCTTTTGGTTTCTCCAAATCCTTTCCCGAAGCATCTTTTGGGTTTGCCAAGTTATCATAAATGTTTCCTCTCACAAGGTATAAATTAGCATCGTTTGGTTTTGCTTGTATTGCTAAATTCAAATCAGTCAATGCTTCTTGACTATTATTGGTTTGTAAATAATAATTTGTTTCCGAAATCAAAAGTGCAATATCATTCGGGTAAGCAATTCGTCCATTTTTCAATGCTTGCATACCAGCAACTGTATCTTTTAGCATCAAGTTAGCATTCATCAACGAAGTGTAAGCACCAGCTCTTCCTGCTTTTGCTTCTATCATTTTTTGATAATATGTTTTTGCTTTTTCGTAGTTTGCGCTACGTTCTGCTACCAAAGCACAATTGGCAAGTGTCAATGTATCGTTCGCACCTTTTATTTCATATACTTTTTCAAACGAAGGTAATGCTTCTGCATATTTTTTTCCGTTGTAATCGGCAATGGCTTTGTTATCAAAATGAGTAGAAATACGAATAAGAGCAGATTCAATATCCGATTTGTATTTTCCTTTTTCGTCCAATTGTTTTGTTTTTGTAGCTGCTTCGTAAGCAGTTGCCAAATCAGCAGTTGGCGTATTTTGATACCCTGTTAATGTTCTTTTGTTGGGGTCTGCAATCATATTTAATTTTTCAGTCTGAGTGCGTAGGTTGTAATCAAAAATAGCAAGATAAATTTGGCATTTGAAATTATGTGTTTTCGCTTGTTCTTTTGTGTCTTCATTGCTTGAAGCCAAATCAATTGCTTCTTTTGCTTTGTTCAACGATTGAACATCTTTCGTATCGTTAAAATCACCTAAATATTTATAAGCCGCTACAACCTTTGCCAATTGAGCATTTGAATTGATTGTAAATGCTAATGATATTGCAAACAAAACTATTTTTTTCATATTTCTTTTATTTATAAACAAGCCCGAAATGATTATTTATCAATTCGAGCTTGTACAATGTAAACGTAATTTATACTAATTAATTTGCTTCGTTGTTATCAACTTCTTTGCCATCTGTATTTTCAGGTGTTTCGTTGTTGATGTTTTCGTTTGGTAGTGTAGCATCATCAACATTTTCAATGCTTTCAACTGCTTCATCAATATCCACTTTTGTAACAGCTGCAATTTCATCCGTTTCTTTTAAATTAATTAAACGAACACCTTGTGTTGCTCTTCCAATGATGCGCAAATCGGCTACACACAAACGAATAATAATTCCTGATTTGTTGATAATCATCAAATCGTTTTTGTCGGTAACATCTTTTATTGCAATTAAGTTTCCTGTTTTATCAGTAATGTTAATGGTTTTTACGCCTTTTCCGCCACGTTTGGTAACTCTATATTCCTCAATATCCGAACGCTTTCCATAACCTTTTTCGGAAACAACCATTACGTTGCTCAATTTATCTGGCATTGCAATCATTCCAATTACTTCGTTGCCTTTTTCTTCGCCAAGATTAATACCTCTTACTCCCGAAGCATTTCTTCCCATTGGTCGCACATTCGATTCGTTGAAACGAACTACTTTACCTGCTTTTGATGCAAGCATAATTTCGTTAGTTCCGTTTGTTAATAATACTTCCAATAAAGTATCACCCTCACGAACAGTTATTGCATTGATACCATTTTGGCGTGGTCGTGAATAGGCTTCCAATGTTGTTTTTTTAATAACACCATTTTTTGTACACATAATGATGAAGTTGTTTTTGATGTATTCTTCATCCATTAAGTTTTTTACATTGATGAATGCTTTTACTTTATCATCGCTTGGAATATTAATTAAGTTTTGAATTGCTCGTCCTTTTGATGTACGGTTTCCTTCGGGCACTTCGAATGCACGCATCCAAAAACAACGTCCTTGTTCCGTGAACAACAATAAGTAGTTGTGTGTTGATGCAGTAAACAAATGTTCAATAAAATCTTCATCGCGGGTAGTGCTTCCTTTTGCACCTTTTCCTCCACGAGCTTGTGTGCGGTATTCCGAAAGGGCAGTACGTTTGATATAACCCATGTGAGAAATAGTTATTACCACATCTTCATCGGCAATCATATCTTCAATTCTAAAATCTCCAGCGGCATACACAATTTCCGATTTACGTTCATCTCCGTATTTTTCTTTTATTTCACGTAACTCATCTTTTATAATTTCCATTCGCAAGAATTCATCAGCTAAAACTTCTTTTAAATGTTTGATTAATTCCATTAATGTATTGTACTCTTCTTTTATCTTATCTCTCTCTAAACCAGTAAGTACACGCAATCTCATTTCAAGTATTGCTTTTGATTGAATTTCACTCAATCCAAAATTGCTCATTAAGCCATCTTGTGCTTCGTTTGGTGTCGCAGATTCACGAATTAATTTTATTACTTCATCTAAATGGTCTAAAGCAATTAAATAGCCTTCTAATATGTGTGCACGTTTTTCTGCTTGTGCTAATTCGTACTTTGTTCTACGAATAACTACTTCGTGACGAAACTCAACAAAATGATGAATCATATCCTTTATCGTCAACATCATTGGTCTTCCACCAACCAAAGCAATGTTATTTACACTAAAGGAAGTTTGTAGTTCAGTATATTTGAAAAGATTATTTAAAACAACATTTGTAATTGCATCACGTTTAATTTCATACACAATGCGCATCCCATCTCTATCCGACTCATCACGAATATCAGAAATACCTTCAATTTTTTTATCATTAATCAAATCGGCAGTTTTGCGAATCATCTCTGCTTTATTGATTTGATAAGGAATTTCGTTTACAATGATGCGTTCTCTTCCTCCGTCAGTTACTTCCACATTTGTTTTTGCACGCATGATTATTCTTCCACGACCTGTTTCAAAAGCATCCTTCACACCTTCGTAACCATAAATAATCCCACCTGTAGGAAAGTCAGGAGCTTTTACATGTTGCATTATTCCTGCAATATCAATATCTCTATTGTCGATATATGCAATTGTAGCATTAATTATTTCTGTTAAATTGTGAGGAGGCATATTTGTAGCCATACCAACAGCAATTCCAGAAGCACCGTTTATTAATAAATTAGGAATTTTAGATGGTAGCACACTTGGTTCTGTTAAGCTGTCATCAAAGTTAGGGCGAAAATCAACCGTATCTTTTTCAATATCGCCCAACATTTCTTCGGCAATTTTTTTCAAACGAGCTTCTGTGTAACGCATTGCAGCTGGGCTATCTCCATCTACCGAACCAAAGTTACCTTGTCCATCAACTAATGGATAGCGCAAACTCCAATCTTGCGCCATACGCACCATTGCATCATATACTGATGTATCACCGTGTGGATGGTATTTTCCGAGAACTTCTCCAACAATACGAGCTGATTTTTTATGAGGTTTATTAGATGCAACTCCCAAATCGAGCATTCCATAAAGCACTCTACGATGTACTGGTTTCAAGCCATCTCTCACATCGGGCAATGCACGCGATACAATAACTGACATCGAATAATCGATGTAAGCCGATTTCATTTCTTCTTCAATGTTAATTTGGATAATTTTCTCTCCGTCTGCCATAATTTCTATTTTGTTATTTTATTGTTCAATGTTTGTAGTGTGTTTAAGAATAATTGTCATAAATTTTTATTTGCACAGTAATTGATAAAGTGCTTTTAAATTTAGGAGTCCGAAAATACTTATTTGATTACAGATAAAGCCTTTTTTAGCGTTTAAATTATCAACATATTAACAGTTTTTTTGTTGATAAATATAAGTGTAAAGATAACTTGTCATCAAATTCACGAAGTACTTTTGATTTTAACAATAGAAATACCAGAAAAGAAAGCGTATTTGTAACTCTTAAACGACATTATACGTTACAATAAATATTAAATAAAACATTATGGAAGCAAAATTTTCACCAAGAGTAAAAGATGTGATAACTTATAGCAGAGAAGAAGCTTTGCGTTTGGGTCACGATTATATTGGTACGGAACATTTACTATTAGGTATTATTCGCGAAGGCGAAGGAACAGCCATTCAGCTTTTAAAAGCATTGAATGTAGATTTGCCAGAATTGCGCAAATATGTTGAACAAGCTATTGGCACAGGCAATCACAAGGTTAGTAATTTAGCAAACATACCTTTGATGAAACAAGCAGAGAGAGCTTTGAAAATAACTTATTTGGAAGCAAAACTTTTCAAAAGCCCTGTGATTGGTACCGAACATTTAATTTTATCTATTTTAAAAGATGAAGAAAATGTGGCAACAAAATCGTTGCACAAATTCAAAATTGATTATGATGTAATCAAACATGAATTAGAACTTTCTAAAACTGATCCAAGAGCTGAAATGCCAGGAACACCTTCGGATGATGATGCTGATGAAGATAACTTTAGCGCAAGTTCCAGCGGCACAAAAAAAACTACGGATAGCAAATCGAAAACTCCAGTATTGGATAACTTTGGAAGAGACTTAACCAAAGCTGCTGAAGAAGGAAAACTTGACCCAATTGTTGGTCGTGAAAAAGAAATAGAACGTGTATCTCAAATTTTATCTCGTAGAAAAAAGAACAATCCAATTTTGATTGGTGAACCAGGTGTTGGTAAATCAGCTATTGCAGAAGGTTTAGCATTGCGTATTGTTCAACGTAAAGTATCGCGTGTTCTTTTCGGAAAACGTGTTGTTACTTTAGATTTAGCTTCATTGGTTGCAGGAACAAAATATCGTGGACAGTTTGAAGAGCGCATGAAAGCAGTGATGAACGAATTAGAAAAATCGCCCGATGTAATTTTATTCATTGATGAAATACATACTATTATTGGTGCTGGTGGAGCAAGTGGTTCGTTGGATGCAAGTAATATGTTTAAACCAGCATTGGCACGTGGAGAAATACAATGTATTGGTGCAACCACATTGGATGAATATCGTCAATACATTGAAAAAGATGGTGCTTTAGAAAGACGTTTTCAAAAAGTAATTGTGGAACCTGCAACACCAGAAGAAACAATTCAAATTTTGAATAACATCAAATCGAAATACGAAGACCATCACAATGTAACTTATACAGATGAAGCAATAAAAGCGTGCGTGGCTTTAACAGCACGTTACATCACCGATAGACATTTGCCAGATAAAGCAATAGATGCGTTGGATGAGTCGGGTTCTCGTGTTCATATTACCAATATCAATGTTCCAAAAAACATTGTGGAAATAGAAAAAAAATTGGAAGACATTAAAGAAGAAAAAAATAAAGTAGTGCGTTCTCAAAAATATGAAGAAGCAGCTCGTTTGCGTGATTCAGAGCGTACCTTGTTAGAACAATTAGATGCCGCTAAAAAAACGTGGGAGGAAGAAAGTAAAACACATCGTGAAATGGTGAGCGAAGATAATGTTGCGGAGGTGGTTGCAATGATGACAGGAGTACCTGTTCAGCGCATTGCACAAAACGAAGGCGACAAATTGATGCGAATGGCTGAAGAGTTGAAAGGAAAAGTAATTGGGCAAGATGAAGCGGTGAAAAAAGTGGTGAAAGCTATTCAACGTAACCGTGCGGGATTGAAAGACCCTAACAAACCAATTGGTTCATTCATATTTCTTGGACCTACTGGTGTTGGTAAAACGCAATTAGCAAAAATTTTATCAAAGTATTTATTTGATAATGATGATGCCTTGATTCGTATTGATATGAGTGAGTATATGGAAAAATTTGCTGTATCTCGCTTGGTTGGAGCGCCTCCGGGATATGTTGGATATGAAGAAGGTGGACAATTGACAGAGAAAGTTCGCAGACGTCCTTATGCAGTTGTGTTGTTAGATGAGATAGAAAAAGCACATCCAGATGTGTTTAATTTATTGTTACAAGCATTGGATGATGGAATGATGACAGATAGTTTGGGCAGAAAGATTGATTTTAAAAATACAATCATTATTATGACTTCAAACATTGGTGCTCGTCAGTTAAAAGATTTTGGACAAGGAGTTGGTTTTACAACTGCTGCCAAAAAAGAAGTAGAAGGTGACCACGCAAAAGGAGTGATAGAAGGAGCTTTGAAAAAAGCATTTGCACCCGAATTTTTAAATCGTATTGATGATGTGGTAATGTTCAACTCATTGACAAGAGACGATATTCACAAAATTATTGATATTGAATTGAATAGTTTGTATGGTCGTATTCATGGTTTGGGTTATACTATTAAAGTTTCGGAAGAAGCAAAAGATTTTATTTCAGACAAAGGTTATGATGTACAATTTGGTGCACGTCCATTGAAACGAGCAATTCAAAAATATTTGGAAGATCCATTGGCAGAAGAAATAATTAAATCAGCTTTAACAGAAGGTGATGTGATTGAAGTAGATTTTGACAAAGAAAAAGAAGAAATAAAAATTAAAATTGCCAAACAAAAAGAACCGAAAGAACCAAAAAATAAAAAAACAAAGAAAGAAGAGTAGAGTAGAAGAAGCCTTTTAAAACAGCAAAGCCTCATCAATTGATGAGGCTTTGCTGTTTTATCTAATGATGCTTTGAATGTCATTAAATTTAGAAAATTTATTTTCTTTTCGCTTTTATAACTTCAAAAATGATAGGTAGTATGGAAATAAAAATAATTCCAAGAGCAACTAATTCTATGTGATCTTTTATCCATACAAAATGTCCTAAAAAATATCCTGCAAAGGTTAAACTTCCTATCCACAATATGCCACCAAGAATATCAAACAATAAAAATTTACGATAATTCATTTCGGCAACACCAGCAACAAAAGGGGAGAAGGTGCGCACAATTGGAACAAAGCGCGCCATAATAATTGTTTTGGTTCCATATTTTTCAAAGAAAGAATGTGTTTTGTTTATGTTTTCTTGTCGTACTAAATTTTTCCCTTTTAGTTTTATTTGCAATGCACGCAATCCAATTTTTCGTCCCACCCAATAGTTCGTATTATCGCCTATTACAGCAGCAATGAACAAAAGAATAAATAAGTAAGAAATATTCAAATAACCCAAACGAGCAAATAAACCTGCAGTAAATAATAGTGAATCGCCAGGCAAAAATGGCATTATAACTAAACCTGTTTCAATAAAAATAACTAAAAATAAAATTACATACACTGCATCGTTATAGTTTTGAAAAAGCCATTCAAAATCGAGATGTAAAATGTGTTTAAAAAGTTCTATCATAAAATATTTATTTAATACTTTGTTATTGTTGGGTCAATTTCGTTTGCCCAAGCTATAATTCCGCCTTTGAGATTATATACATTATTATAGCCTTGCAATTCTAATGCTTGACAAATAGCACCAGAGCGCGCACCACTTCGACAATGAATAATTACTTTTTTATCTTTTGAAATTTTATCCAAGTTATCCATTATATCGCCCATTGGAATTGGCAATCCACCAATGTTACAAACTTCTACTTCATGTTCTTCGCGTACATCAATTAATTGAAAATCGGATTTTTCATCCATCATTTTTTTTAATTCGGTAACAGATGTTTCTTTCATTTTATATAATTTTTTAATGAATGTTTTTTATTTGGTTGTGGTAATTTTCGCTTTTAATTTTTCTGGCAAATAACTAAAAAATGTATCGCCACGCAATCCCAAACGCAATGTTTCTAGTGGAATTACATCGTCATAGGAAATATTACCAAGATTTGCATTTTCGCCCAATAATTTTAAAAACCATACTTGTTGCGATTTCTGTGGTGCTTCCCACAAAATATCATCTTTATTTATTTTTGCTAAAATTTTATTAATCAAAATAGTATGTGCATTTCCATTCGGACGATAAATACCAACATTTCCACTTTCGCGTGCTTCTGCAATCACTTTCCATGAGCCTGCTTTTAGTTCAGCTTCCATCATCGAAATCCATTTTGCTGGATGAATAATTATTCCTGCTTCTTTTGAACCTACTTCCGAAAACACAGTGTAATTTTTTGAAAGTTTATTGATGTATTCACATTTTTTATCGTGTGGCATTTCTATAGAACCATCAGATACTTCGGCACAATCAAGTTTTAGTTTATCAATTAATTTTCTATAATCATCAAACATATTGCGAACAATAAATGCTTCGAACAATGTGCCTCCCAAATAAATTTTCATTCCTGCTTCTTTGTACAATTTTATTTTTTGTTCAATGTTTTTTGTAAGGTAAGATGTTCCAAATCCGAATTTTACAATATCAGTATAATTGCTATTTGCAGATAAAAAATCTTCTACTTGACGAACGCTTAATCCTTTGTCCATCATCATTGTTAATCCTTTTTTACGAGGTTTCGCTGGGCGTTCGGGAATGTGTGGTAATTCAAAATTCATAATTATTTTTTATAAGATTCAATTAAGTCGGTAATGGTTGAATTTTCTTTTAAATCGGGAAGGTATTCAAACAACTCGTTATGTTTTTCAAAATCTAATTTTAATGCATTTTGTAAAAATCCTAATGCTTCTTGTTTTTGTCCAATGCTCATTAAGCAAGCAGCAATACGATATTGTAAAGCGGCATCTTGCGGATGGTGTTTAATTCCTTCTGCTAAAATTTCCAATGAACCATTCTTGTTTTGTTGTTCAAAAAGTAGGTTTGCATAATCCAACCATATTTCGGCATTTGAAGGATCAATTTCTATTACTTTTTTAAATGATTCTTCGGCATCTTCATAAAACTGCATTTTTTGTTGCAACTCGCCATAGATGTACCAATATTCAGCATTTTCTTTTTCAAGTTCTAATGCTTTTTTTACATAATGAATTCCTTCCGAAGTTTTATCTTGTGCATCTAACACAATTCCTATTCCAAGCCAAGCATCTGCTAATTGGCTATTTAGTTTTATAGATTTGTGGTAATAAACGAGCGCATGTTCATAATCTTCTTTTTTCTCATAACATTCGCCAATATAATAAAAGGTAATAGCATCTGGCTCTTCTACTTTTAATGTTTCCTTATAAACTTTTATGGCTTCATCCAATTTATTAAGATTTGCCAATGAATTAGCTTTGTTGAAATATGCAGAAGAAAAATTTTCGTTTATAGCTAATGAATAATCATAAGCATCAATTGCTTTTTCAAATAATCCTAAACGATTATAGGAAACTCCCAAATTGAACCATGCACTTGCTGTGTAAGGATATTTATCTGTAAATGTGGTATAATATTTTACGCTTTCCTCTGATTGTTCGTTGAGTTCAAAACAAAAAGCAAGTTCATATAAAGCTACTTCATTGTCGGGATTAAAATCAATAGCTTTTTTTAAGTAAAAAATAGCATCATCAAATTTGCCTGTATTTTCAAATTCAAATGCCATTGCCAAATAAATTTCATCAACTTCTTCGGCATATTCTGCGGCTTTTTTATAATTTTCTATGGCTTGTTCTGTAAGTCCCATTTGGCTATAAATACTGCCTTTGGTCATATACAATTCTGGATTAGAAGGTTCCATACTTTCCACAAATGATAATACTTCTAATGCTTTTTGGCTTTGATTGGTTGCCGCAAAAACTTGTGCTTTTCGTAAAAAGAAAATACTTGAAAATGGATATTGTTTTATAGCATATTCAATAGCTTGCAACGATTTTTTTGAATTATTTTTTTCAATATAATATTCAACAATATCTTCTAATTCATGTGCATCATAAAAATAATGTTTGCCATTGCTTATCATTTCCTCGAAGCGGTCAATCAATATTAGCAACATCTGCGTGCTTCTGTTTTCGTTTTCTCCAAACTCTTCGCTCATCAATCGGTGTTTTAAAATTCGTATTTATACTAAACTAACAAAACTGTTTTTTAGTGTAGCGAAAGTACTAAAATTTGAGTTATGAATGTGTTTTGTTTTGAACAAAGAAATACAGTTTGTTGAGAATTAATTGGTTAAAATGATAAGCCAGAAATTTTAGAAATTAGGGGGAGTAAGTTTGTTATCCTTGTTAAAGTAATAATCTCTTTTAAAATATATTTGTAGAAAAATACTTGTAATCATTCCTACTAAAACAAAATCTCCAATTATACCAATTTGTGGGGAGTACATAACATATACTAATAAAACAACGCAACTTATAGGATACAATAGTAGCAACTTTCTATATTTGAAAAGAATTTTCGATTTATAATGATTCAATAGATATTTAGATGTTATAATTAGTGCTATAATTATTAACCACTTGTAAATTTCTATATCCATTTTATCAGACTTTTAAATTTTCATAACGAATGTAAAAAAAATAATTGATGTGTCAATGAGTTGAAGAAATAATTTGCTGATTTTGTTTGTCAGTTCGAGTATTTTTCTTTTTCAGAAAAATGTATCGAGAACGTGTGAAGGAAACACAGATTTTACTTTTATTATCAACAACTGAATACATTTTGTTGAGAATTAATTATGAAAATAAACAAGCCAAAAATGTATATTTGCTCTCCCAAAAATAAAAAACAAAAACATTAAAATAGATATCCTAAAAAATGACATTAATAAAATCAATTTCTGGTATTAGAGGAACAATAGGAGGTAAGCCAGGCGAAGGATTAAGTCCTTTGGATGTTGTGAAATTTACAGCCGCTTATGCTGCTTGGATAAAATCAAATTCAAAAAGCAAACGAATAAAAATTGTAGTTGGTCGTGATGCACGTATTTCGGGCGAAATGGTAAACAACATAGTGCTTGGCACATTGCAAGGAATGGGAGTTGATGTGATTGATATTGGTTTATCAACCACACCAACTGTTGAAATTGCAGTTCCAATGGAAAAAGCCGATGGTGGAATTATTCTCACAGCAAGCCACAACCCCAAGCAATGGAATGCACTCAAATTATTAAATGAGAAAGGAGAATTTATAAGCGAACAAAATGGAGCAGATGTATTGCAAATTGCAGCAACAGAAAGCTACTCATTTGCTGATGTAAATTCGCTTGGAAAAATTACTAAAAACGATACATATTTTAAAATTCATATTGATAAAATTTTAGCACTTTCATTGGTAGATGTAAAAGCTATAAAAGCTGCTAAATTTAAAGTAGTGATAGATTGTGTAAACTCAACAGGAGGAATTGTTTTGCCACAATTATTAGAAGCATTGGGAGTAGAAAAAGTAGTTAAATTATATTGCGACCCAACAGGTGAATTTCCACACAACCCAGAACCATTGCCCGAAAATTTGAGAGATATTTCTAAAGCTGTAAAAAAAGAAAATGCACATTTAGGAATTGTGGTTGATCCCGATGTTGACCGTTTGGCACTTGTTTGCGAAGATGGTGAAATGTTTGGCGAAGAATATACATTAGTAGCTTGTGCCGAATATGTATTGAATAAAAGAACTCCAGCCGAAAAAGCTTCGAGCAAAAAAGGAAACACCGTTTCCAATCTCTCATCAACAAGAGCTTTGCGCGATGTTACCGAAAAACACAATGGCACTTACAGCGCTTCGGCAGTAGGCGAAGTAAATGTGGTGAAAATGATGAAAGACACAAATGCTATAATTGGCGGTGAAGGAAATGGTGGAATAATTTTACCAGAATTGCATTACGGACGCGATGCTTTGGTTGGTATTGCTTTGTTTTTATCGCAATTGGCAAAGTATGGAAAAACCTGTTCCATGTTACGCTCTTCATTTCCCGATTATCATATTTCAAAAAATAAAATTGAATTAACTCCCGAAATTGATGTAGATAAAATTTTAGAAGGCGTTAAAAATAAATACAAAAAACAACCCGTGAATACTGTTGATGGTGTGAAAATAGAATTTAACAAAGAATGGGTGCATCTTCGCAAATCCAACACCGAAGCAATCATTCGTATATATTCCGAAAGCGAAAGTGAAACCACTGCTGATAATTTAGCAAAGAAAATTATGGCGGATATTCGCGAATGTATCAAGGAACAACAAATTGCAGTTTAGTTTTATAGAACGCAGATTTTTATGATACTGATGATAAAAAATGATTTTTTATATTGAACAGAAAAAAGCGCAACTATATTAGTTGCGCTTTTTATTTTTACTTAAAAGAAAATTTTAGTTTTCTGCACTTTCAGAAGAAACAACTTCGTTAGAAGAAATTGCTTCTGTTGTTTTTTCTGATTTAATTTTTTCTTTCTTTTTGTATGCTTTTGCGATTTTCTTTTTTGCTTCTTCAGACTCTTCACCTTCCATTATTTCTCGTTTTAAAACATCGTGAGTTAAAACATAAGATATTTCATCATTGCTAACTTTTATATCTGGATATATTTGTTTCAACTCTTTTTTTACAGCATTTAAAACGGAATCAGAATACAATAAATTACCAATCATATATTTGTTTGTAGCTTGTTTTTGTATATACAATTCATCAAGTGAAGATTTTGCTACTGCCTCTTTTGACAAAAAATATAATGTTTCTATATCTTCACTCGCCTTTGTTTTTAAATTCAAAAAATTTATATCTGCAACAAGAATATTTTGAATTGGTTTTGTAAATAATATTTTATACACTTTCCACGAAACAGCATTTGTTAAGATAACCCATTCGATTCCTTTATTTACAGCATAATCAACAGCTTGTTTAACGTGTTGTTCTTTTAAATCAATTCCAACTGCTTTCGCTTCAATTAATACAGAAATTTTCCCATCTATTTTCAATGCTAAATCACAATACGTTCCTCTTATCGCTAATTCAGTTGTTATATCAACATATTTGTCAAATCCCAAAATGTCAGATAGGATGCCTGTCAACATAACAACAGTATCCGATTCGTTTACATCTCTGATTTTTGCTGATTCAACAATAGGTTGAAATCTTTTCAACCCTTCAATTATTCTTGTTTGAATTTTATTAGAAATATTTGCCATGATGAGTTTTGTTTTGGAAAACAAATATATAATTTTTTTTCACCCTTGTTAGTCTTATGATTAACAAAAACTATATTTTCTATGTGGTTAATATTTTTCTCTGCGTTCTCTGCGAGAAAAAAACTCCCAAAAAACAAATCAAAAAATAGTACATTTGTTTTTCTAAAAATTAAGCAATGAAAGTATATTTTGATAATGCCGCAACAACTCCACTCGATAAAGAAGTGCTTGAAACAATGTTGCCATATATGACCGAACATTATGGAAATCCATCATCAATACACGGTTTTGGACGCAAAACACGTTCAGCAATTGAAAATGCAAGAAAAAGTGTTGCTAAAATATTGAATGCTTCTCCTTCCGAAATATTTTTTACTTCAGGCGGAACCGAAGCAGATAACATGGCAATCAGATGCACTATTTTTGATATGGGCATCAAACACGCTATTACCAGCAAAATTGAACATCACGCAGTGTTGCACACACTTGAAAAATTAGAACACGATGGAATTATTAAATTAAGTTTTGTAAACTTAACTCCTGCTGGACATATTGATTTAACTCATTTAGAAGAACTTTTAAAAAACAACGAACGCACACTTGTATCGTTGATGCATGCAAATAACGAAATTGGAAATTTGTTGCCACTTGAAAAAGTTGGCGAAATATGCGAAAAATACAATGCTATTTTTCATTCCGATACGGTGCAAACAATGGGACATTATGCAATAGATTTGCAAAAAATAAAAATTCATTTTGTTACTTGTGCAGCCCATAAATTTCACGGACCAAAAGGAATTGGATTTTTGTATGTGAATGGAAATATAAAAATTAATCCACTAATTTATGGAGGTTCGCAAGAGCGCAATATGCGTGGTGGTACCGAAAATTTATACGGAATAATTGGTTTAGCAAAAGCAATGGAAATTGCAAATCGTGATATGGAAGCGCATCAAAAACATATTACTGATGTGAAAAATTATATGATAGAAGAATTAAAAAATTCAATTACTGGTGTTGAATTTAATGGTGCTTGTCAAGATAATTGTTTGTACACCGTTTTAAATGTACGTTTTCCAAAAACCGAAAATGCCGAAATGCTTTTGTTTAATTTGGATATTGCAGGCATTGCAGCTTCGGGTGGAAGTGCTTGCACTTCGGGTAGTGATAAAGGTTCTCACGTTTTGCAAGGCATTGGTGCTGATGTAACTCGTCCTTCGGTTCGTTTTTCGTTTAGCAAATACAGTACAAAAGAAGAAGTAGATTATACAGTAAACAAACTCAAAGAATTATTTTTGGTGAAAGAAATGGCAACTAAATAGGTTGCAACTAACGAAAAAACTCCCCGATAAATTTTTATTGGGGAGTTTTTTTATGATGTAAAAAGATTATTTCTTTTCCATTTGCTCATTTATTAGCTTAATATATTTTATAGATTTAGTTTTAACCTTTGAATTGTATGCTGAAACATTATCTTGAAATTCTCTTTTAATAAAATCTTTTTTGTATTGCTCTAACAAATTAAATTTTATAAGATAAGGTTCTAATTTTTTAGGATGAAAACGATTTATTTCTCCATCTATACCTTCGGAATAAAAATCTTCTACATTCATTTCTTGAACTCCGCCAGGACCAATTAGTTGTCGCCCTGTAAAGTAGTAGCTCCCATCAGATGTAGTATAGTCTCCTGTTTCAGCAGATATATAATAACACAAAGTACCATCTACAATCGTATAATACATTTCGTTTTTATATATGCGCATTAATGTTCCATAATCGCCATAAGTAAACCACTTATATTTTAAATCTTTTAAAAGTGTTTTTTCAGTTTCTTTTCCTTTATCATCAAATTTATTTCCTGTACCACCTTCCACAACTTTTATTTTCTCTCCTGCCAATTCACTCCAGCTAAATGGTTTCACAGTTATTCCTTCAACTGGTTTATTGTTTTTATAATCTTCATAGCTTTGGTAAAATCTGTAGGATTTAGTAATTGGCGATGTTGCATCGGATACAACTACCGTTGGTGGATTTTTTGCTACATCGTCCGATACTTCGTTAATAGCTTCTTGAATTTGTTCTGCTGTTATATCTTTCAGTATAATATTAAAACCAACAAGTGATTGTGAACTTCTTGGACAATTTGCTGCTGCAGCTTTTGGTTTTGCACTATTTTTTACTTCTAATAAAGCAACAAAAAAATCTTTTTTATCTTTTATTTGTCTTCCGCCCCAAGGGTCGTATGGATTTGGCGAAAAGTTTGTTACAATATCGCCTTTCGCTGCAGGTCTCGCCATAAACCCTCTCAATCCATTTTTATAATTAATATTAACTATTTTTACTCCACCTATAAAATTTGGAGAAACCATTTTTAATCGTTCCATATCTTGTGTGGGTGCAGTTTGAATTTCAAAACCTAAAAGTGTTTCCAGTTTTGTTACTTTGTTTTGTGCAAACAAACCACTCGTAGCAAAATACATACAAGTAAAAAGAGCAATAAATTTTGTTTTCATATATAGTTGTTTTTTAATTATTGGGCAACAAGGTAAAAAAAAATCACATTATACGCATAATGTGATTTTTTTTGAAATGAATAAAACTGTAATTATATTTCCAAAATTGTAAATTCAACTCTACGATTCAAAGCTCTGTGTTCCTCTGTATCATTATCTGTTTCAGGTTTCGAT
>JAYTXX010000176.1:0-11853 GCA_043742725.1 Bacteroidota bacterium
GGAAATTTAAGTTTGTCAAAATCCAAAATAGCAATTGATGACGATTTAGGAATTTCAATTTTAGAATTGTTTTTTATTTGTTTTAAGTTCAATTTTAAATTATCAATTTCTATTATCTTTTTCTTTAAATCAATTTTGAATTTTTTATTTTCATCTTTTAACTTTTTATTTTTTTCTTCAATTATTAATTCTGTTCTGTTTTTCAGCAGTCTGTGTGTTTCAGAAAAAAATTGTTTGCCCGATTCTCCATTTAATGAGCCAATAATTTCTTCAACCGTTGATGAGTTAAAATGAAATGGTTTCAATAATTCAAATAAATAAATGGATAAAGGATTTAATTTTTTTAATTCATTTATAGACAATAAAATGTTGTTTCCATTTTTTTTTACAATCAGTTTTTGTCTTTCATCAACTACGTTTTTAACAAGCAGTTCAATTTTTTTTAATTGCTCAATTTCAGTATTGATAGTATTTTCAATGCTTGGATTAAGTTCTTTTAAAACAGGAATTATACGATGCCTAATTTTGTTTCTCACATAATTATCGGAAGCATTACTGCTATCTTCTCTGTGTTTTAAATTTTGATTTTTGGCAAACAGTTCAATGTCGTTTTTTGTTGCAAAAAGCAATGGACGAATAATTTTTCCTTGCTTTGGCAAAATACCATGCAACCCAGCAATTCCAGTTCCTCTTATGATATTAATAAAAAAAGTTTCAATCGAATCGCTTTGATGATGAGCTGTTGCAATGAAATCAAACTTTTCTTTTTTTCGGATTTCTTCAAACCATTCGTAGCGTAATTCTCTTGCTGCCATTTGAATGGAGATTTTTTTTTCTTCCGAAAAATTTAATGTTTTAAATCGTTTGCAAAAAAAAGGAAGATGATATTTTTTTGCTAATTGTTTTACAAAATTTTCATCGTCATCACTTTCTTTTCCTCTCAACTGAAAATTGCAATGTGCAATTGCAAATTGTATTTGCGCTTGATGAAACAACTCGCACATAGCAATAGAATCAATGCCACCACTCACTGTGAGTACTATTTTATCTGTTGTTTTAAACAGCTTTTCTTTTTCAATATAATTGATAAATTGCTTAAGCATTTTACAAATTTAAACTTTTTGATTTGTATCTTTTTTTAATACTTCAAACATTGCTTTGGCTTTCAATAAACATTCTTCGTACTCTTCTTCGGCATTCGCTTTTGCGGTAATTGCACTGCCTGTCATAAACGAAACATAACGATTAGATTCATTATATAATATACTTCGAATGACTACGCTAAAATCAAAATCGCCATTTGGCGAAATGTAACCAATGGCTCCAGAATACAAGCCTCGTTTGGTTTTTTCAACTTGTTCAATCAATTCCATTGCTCTTATTTTTGGAGCACCAGTCATTGAACCCATTGGAAAAGTTGCTTTTATAATATCGGTGAAAGATAAATTTTCTTTCAAATCGCAACTAACAGTTGAAATTAATTGATGTACCTGATTGAAGGAATAAACACCAAAAAGCTCATCAACATTAACACTTCCTTGCGATGCAATTTTTGATAAATCGTTTCTAACCAAATCAACAATCATTACATTTTCGTTTTGTTCTTTCAAATTGTTTTTCAAACTATTTTTTAGCTGTTCATCTTCATCCAAATTTTGCGAACGCTTTATAGTTCCTTTTATTGGCTGCGAAATTAGCCTATTGCTTTGTTTTTTTATAAACCTTTCAGGACTTGAAGATAAAAGATAGTGTTTTTTAAATTTGCAAAATGCTGCAAAAGGAGCTTTTGAAATCGTATTTAATTTTTCAAAAATTTCAACGGGATTAATCGTTGCATTTTCGCTATAAAATTCCTGACAAAAATTTACTTCATAAATATCTCCTCGCAAAATGCGTTGCTTTAAAATAGTTACAGATTCAATATATTGTTCTTTTGAAATTCGTGCTTTTATAATTGTATTATCCGATTTTTTTTGTGAATTGTAGTTTTCTGAAAAAGCTAATTCGCAAATTGTTTCAGCCTCTGATTTATTGGTAAATGAATCGTCAAAATGAACAACAGTGGCTGAATCTGAAACTTCAATTACGATTTTTGGTGAAAAAAAATAAAGCGATGGAAAATTTAGCCCATCAATATTTTCTGATTTTAAATTTTCAATTTCATTTTTAAAATCATAACTCAAATAGCCAAATAACCAACCATTATTTTTTGTAACATAAGATTGAAAATCTACTAATGCATTTGTTTCATTTTTTATAACAAGTTCCGATGAAGAGCCAATAGCAATAAGTTTAGCGTATTCAATGTAGTTGCCGTCATTCAAATTTTTATTTGAATCAAAAACACAAACATTTTCAAATTGCTTGTTTAGCTCTTCAATATTGATAATTGAGCTGTTGTTATATTTATTGTAATTGAATTTTTGTAACACATGCAAATATACTTTTCTATTTCATTTCAAATCACATTAGATTTTTCGTAATCCTCACCGACTTATCAGATTTTATTTTTCTCCCACTTTCAATTTTTGAAGCATTGAAATTTGCTTTGCGTTAATATTTAAAGCTGTTTCAGGATATTTTAAAGACATACAAAAAGTAGAAGTGAAATGTTTAAAACCGAAAGTTTTCAACAAAAGTGGTAGAATGTGGTAAAAAGTGGGAAAATTATTTTTATTTTTACGCCACAAAGTCGAAAATGAATATGAACAGTTTGTTTGGAGTTTATGAGTGCAGTGCCGATGCGAAAGGACGTGTGATGCTTCCTGTTGCATTTAAGAAGCAGCTTACAAGTGTGCTCAAAGGAGGTTTTGTGATGAAGCGTAGCATTTTTAGTAAGTCGCTGGAGCTTTATCCAATGGCTACTTGGAACGAAATGGTGAAAGAAGTAAATAAGCTAAACAAGTTTGTAAAGAAAAATGTGGAATTTATTCGAATGTTCAATTATGGTGTAGTTCCAGTAGAATTAGATAGTACCGGGCGTTTGTTGATTTCAAAAGATTTGATGACGTTTTCTGGAATTAAGAAAAACGTGGTAATGGCAGCAGCAAATGACAGAATTGAAATTTGGGATAAAAAAGCTTACGAGAAATTTATAAAAGACAGCACAGCTGATTTTGAAAAACTTGCTGAAGATGTGATGGGTGGAATAATTCCTTCATCAACTGAAACAGAAAAAAAATAATGAACTATCATAATCCCGTTCTTTTAAAAGAGTGTATAGAAGGCTTGAACATAAATCCAGAAGGAATTTATGTGGACGTAACATTTGGTGGTGGTGGTCATTCGAGAGAAATTTTAAAGCATTTAACAACAGGTAAGTTGTATGCTTTTGATCAAGATGATGATGCGTTGGAAAATAAAATTGATGATGAACGATTTGTTTTAATAAAACAAAATTTTCGTTACCTCAAAAATTTTCTAAAAATGTACAACGCACTTCCAATTGATGGATTGCTTGCCGATTTGGGTGTTTCATCGCATCAGTTTGATGAAGCGGATAGAGGTTTCTCTATTCGTTTTGATGCAAAATTGGATATGAGAATGGACCAAAATGCAAAGCTTACTGCTGGCGAAATTGTGAATATTTACAGCGAAGAAGATTTGAAACGCATTTTTAAATTGTATGGAGAGGTTGATAATGCTGGCTATTTGGCATCAATTATTTTTCATACACGAAAAGAAAAACAAATTGAAACAGTAAGTGATTTGAAAAGTGCAATTATAAAATGTGTGAAACGAGGCAAAGAAAATCAATATTACGCACAAGTATTTCAAGCATTACGAATAGAAGTGAATAAAGAACTGGATGTGTTGCAAGAGCTATTAACTCAAAGTTTAGATGTTTTAAAAACAGGTGGAAGATTAGTTTTTATTTCCTATCACTCTTTGGAAGATAGATTGGTAAAAAATTTTTTTAGAAGTGGAAAATTTGAAGGCGAAATTGAAAAAGATTTTTTTGGAAATCAAATCACACCTTTCAAGCAAATTACTCGAAAGCCAATTGTGCCAAGTGATTTAGAGAACGAACAAAATAGTAGAGCAAGAAGTGCAAAACTTAGAATTGCAGAAAAAAAATAAAGTGGAAAATAAATTTAAAGAACAACCAAAAACAGAAGAACCTAAAAAGGTTGATAAACCTGCAAAGGAGAACAAGGTGGTGCGTTCTGTTACATCTGTTGTTAGCGGAAGTTTTCTTTCAGCAGAATCAACACTTAAAAATTTGCCATTCATTTTATTCTTGTCTTTTCTTTCTATATGCTACATCGCCAATGGTTATTATGCCGATGACCAAGTGAGAAAAGTAAACAAATTGACAAATGAAATTAAAGAATTGAGAACACAATATATAGTTGTAAAAGATTCATTAGTAGTAAAAAGCAAACAAACAGAAGTTGCTAAAGCATTAGCAACACAACAAACAGGTATTAAGGAAAGCGTTGTTCCTCCTAAAAAAATAACAGTAAAAACAGTTAGCCCAACCGCAAAAAAAGATTAAGAAATTGGAAGTTAGAAAAGACATACTTTGGCGTGTATATCTCATATATTTTTTTATATGTCTTTTCGGTGCCTCTATTATTTTCAAAGTTTTTATCATACAATTTTCTGAAGGAGACAAGTGGAGAGCAAAGGCAGAAAGCCTTTCTACAAGAATGTTTGACATAGAAGCTGTGCGCGGAAATATTTATGATGAAAATGGAAGTTTATTAGCCACATCATTACCCTATTTTGAAATTGCAATGGATGTGAATACCGAAGCAATTACAAGTGATATTTTTAAAGACAATGTTGATTCTCTTGCTTTTAATCTTTCCAATTTATTCAAAGACAAAACAACAAAAGAGTATAAAAAATTATTAGTAAGAGCTCGCAAAACAGGCGATAGATATGCTGTTCTCCAAAGAGGTGTTTCTTATACCGAATTACAACAAGTAAAAAAATTCCCAATCATTCGCAAAGGAAGAAATCGTGGTGGGTTCACTTATTTGCAAACCAACAAACGTGAACGACCATTTCAGTTTTTAGCTGCACGCACTATTGGAAAATTAAATGAAGATGGAACAGGAAAATCATTCGGATTGGAAGTGGCTTACAACGATTATCTGCAAGGTATTAGAGGACAACGATTGATGCAAAAAATTGCTGGCGGTGTGTGGCGACCAATTAATGATGATAATGAAATTGAGCCACAAGATGGTTCTGATATTATTTCAACTATTGATATTAATGTGCAAGATGTTGCTGAAAATTCATTAATGAATTGTTTGAAAAAACATGGAGCAGACCATGGTTCATTGGTGTTGATGGAAGTAAAAACGGGTGCTATAAAAGCCATTGCAAATCTTACTCGAAACAAAAAAGATACTTCAATGTATCTCGAAAATTTGAATTATGCAGTTGGTGTAGCTACTGTTCCTGGTTCTACTTTCAAGCTTCCATCACTTGTTGCGGTAATGGAAGATTTTGATGTGAAGTTGGATGAAGTAATTGATATTGGAAATGGAACTTGTTTTTATGCTGATGCAAAAGTGAGTGATTCGCATCATCCAGAAAAAAGCAAAATCACTGTTCAAGAGGTTTTTGAGCAATCATCAAACGTGGGAGTAACCAAAATAATTACACGTTATTATTCAAAAGATCCTCAAAAATATATTGATAGATTGTACAAGATGAATCTTGGAACTCGCTTAAATATTAAACTTCCAGGCGAAGCCGATCCGTATATAAAAAATACAAAAGATAAAACATGGTCTGCTATTTCGTTGCCTTGGATAAGTTATGGTTATGAATCGCGAATAACTCCTTTACAAATTCTAACATTTTATAATGCAATTGCTAACAATGGAAAAATGATGCGACCAAGTTTCATAAAGGAAATTCGTAAGCGTGGAAAAACTGTTCAAACTTTTGAACCCGAAATAATCAATCCTTCTATATGCTCTCAAAAAACAGTTGGCAAAGCAAAAAAAATGATGGAAGGTGTTGTGTTGAATGGTACAGGCAAAGCGTTGCGTGCATCTGATTATCAAATTGCTGGAAAAACTGGAACTGCTCAATTGGGCTTGGTTAATGGAAAACAAACGTATCAAGCTTCTTTCGTTGGTTATTTTCCTGCTGATAATCCAAAATATTCTTGCATTGTTGTGATTAGTGCACCAAGCGGAGATGCTTATTATGGTGGAGTTGTAGCAGGTCCTGTTTTTAAAGATGTAGCCGATAAAGTTTATTCTACAAGTTTAGAAATTCACAAAGAAGTAAATGCAGTTGAACCTCAATTTGCAATAAAAGCACCTGCTGTAAAAAATGGTTCTCAATCCGAAATTCAAAATGTTTTGACAGCATTGAAAGTGAGAAACAATAGTAATGATGCTAATGCTGAATGGGTTTTGAGTTCAACAAATGATTCTGTTTCAGTAAATCTTTCTTCACAAAAAATTGAAAATAGTTTAAAAAATAAAATCGTTCCTAGCTTAATTGGAATGAGTGCACAAGATGTTTTGTATTTATTAGAAAATAATGGAATGCGTGTAAAGCTTATTGGTAGCGGAGCTGTAACAACTCAATCAATAGAAGCAGGAACAGCATTTACAAAAGGAACACAAATTATTTTGGAACTGATTTAATGAAACTATTAAAAGATATTATTTATAAAGTTGGATTGATTGAAGTGGTTGGCTCTACCAACGTGGCAATAACTGCCATTAGTTTTGATTCTCGTAAAATTGAAAAAGATAGTTTGTTTGTGGCTGTTAAAGGCACGTTGAGTGATGGACATAAATACATAGACGATACAATTTCAAACGGTGCACTTGCAATTCTTTGCGAAGAGTTACCCGAAAATTTGAATGAAAAAATTACCTATATAAAAGTAAAAGATGCAACATTAGCACTTGGAATTGTTGCAAGTAATTTTTATGACAATCCTTCTGAACGTATAAAATTAATAGGCATTACAGGTACTAATGGAAAAACAACAACAGCAACATTGTTGTTCAATTTATTTAAAAAATTAGGATATAAAGTTGGTTTGCTTTCAACAGTAAAAAATCAAATCAACAATGATATAATTCCATCAACACACACAACTCCAGATGCAATTCAGTTGAATGCTTTGCTTTCTCAAATGATTGAAAAAGCGTGTACACATTGTTTTATGGAAGTGAGTTCACATGCTATTGTGCAAAATCGTATTGCAGGAGTTCACTTTGTTGGTGGGGTTTTCACAAACATCACACACGACCATTTGGATTATCATAAAACATTTGATGAATATATAAAAGCGAAAAAAAGATTTTTTGATTTACTCGGCAATGATGCTTTTGCACTTACAAATAAAGACGATGCAAATGGAGAAGTGATGTTGCAAAACACAAAGGCAACAAAAAAAACATATTCGCTTCGTGCTATGGCAGATTACAAATGTAAAGTTGTGGAAAATCAATTTAGCGGTTTGCTTTTGAATATTGATAATCAAGAAGTGTGGAGCAAATTAATCGGAAGTTTTAATGCTTACAATTTGCTTGCAGTTTATGCAACAGCAGTTTTACTCAAAGAAGATAAAACAAATGTGCTAACAACATTGAGTTCGTTGAGTTCGGTTGAAGGGCGTTTTCAATATGTGCGTACAGATAATGGAATTATTGGAATAGTTGATTATGCGCACACTCCCGATGCTTTAGTAAATGTTTTAAAAACAATTGCAGATATACGCACAGGTAACGAACAAGTGATAACCGTTGTTGGATGCGGTGGAGATAGAGATTCGGCAAAGCGTCCAATTATGGCAAAAATTGCTTGCGACTTGAGTACCAAAGTTATTCTTACATCTGATAATCCTCGTAGCGAGGCTCCAGAAGCGATTATTAAGGAAATGCAAAAAGGTGTGGATGTAGTGAATAACAAAAAAACAATTTCGATTACTGATAGAAGTGAAGCAATAAAAACTGCGTGTTCCTATGCAAAGCAAGGTGATATAATACTTATTGCTGGTAAAGGACACGAAAAATACCAAGAGATAAAAGGAGTAAAGCATCCGTTTGATGATATGCTAGTGTTACAGGAAAATTTAAAACTATTTGAAAAATAATGTTCTACTATTTATTCGATTTTCTAGACAAAAAATTTGATTTTCCAGGAGCTGGAGTATTTCATTACATCTCTTTTCGTGCTGCAATGGCACTGATTGTATCGTTATTGATTTCAATGGTTTTTGGAAAACGCATTATTGATTTATTACAAAAAAAACAAGTTGGTGAAACGGTTCGTGATTTAGGATTACAAGGTCAGTTAGAAAAAAAGGGAACCCCTACAATGGGCGGTTTAATTATACTTTCAGCCATTGTGATACCAACATTGTTGTTTGCAAAACTTCACAATGTATATATATTATTAATGTTGGTTTCTACTGTATGGCTTGGTGCTATTGGTTTTTTAGATGATTATATAAAAGTATTTAAAAAAAATAAAGCTGGATTAGGAGGAAAATTTAAAGTGCTTGGACAAATTGGAATTGGTTTAATCGTTGGCATCACACTTTATTGCAATGATAGTGTTGTGGTAAAAGAAAAAATTTTTACAAGTGGTCAAAACTCTTATTCTATTGATGAAATGAGCAGTTCGGCAAGTACTCCCAAAATGCCAATCTATTCAAAGCAAGAAACGAAATCGATGAAAACCACAATTCCATTTGTGAAAAACAATGAGTTTGATTATTCATCACTGCTGTCATTTTTAGGAGAAGGATATAGAAAATGGGCTTGGTTAATTTTTATTCCAATTGTAATAATTATAGTAACTGCAGTATCCAATGGAGCAAATATTACTGATGGAATTGATGGACTCGCAACAGGCACATCGGCAATCATTGGAGTGGTGTTGGGTATATTGGCTTACGTTTCGGGTAACACTGTTTTTGCTGACTACTTAAACATTATGTACATACCAAATTCAGGAGAGCTGGTAATTTTTATTGCAGCTTTTATTGGCGGTTGTGTTGGTTTTCTATGGTACAATTCTTTTCCTGCCCAAGTGTTTATGGGCGATACAGGAAGTTTAGCATTGGGCGGAATCATTGCTGTGTTTGCAATTGCAATTCGTAAAGAACTTCTTATTCCAATTTTATGCGGAGTGTTTTTAGTTGAAAACGTATCGGTGATGATGCAAGTAGGATATTTCAAACGAATGAAGAAAAAATTTGGAATTGAGTATGCGCGCGAACATCGCTTATTTAAAATGGCTCCGCTTCATCATCATTATCAAAAATTAGGAATGCATGAATCAAAAATTGTTTCTCGTTTTTGGATTATTGGAATTATGCTGGCGGTATTAACCATTGTAACATTGAAATTGAGATAGCATGAAACGCTTGGTAATACTTGGCGGTGGAGAAAGTGGTGTGGGTACTGCAGTACTTGCACAAAAAAAAGGATACGATGTTTTTCTTTCGGATAAAGGAAAAATAAAAGATAAATACAAAGACGTTCTTTTAAAAAATAAGATTGAGTGGGAAGATGAAAAGCATACTGAAGCATTGATATTGAATGCAGATGAAGTTGTGAAAAGCCCTGGTATTCCTGATAAAGCAGACTTGATAAAAGCTTTGCATAAAAAAGGAATAAACGTGATTTCGGAAATAGAATTTGCAGGAAGATATACAAAAGCAAAAAAAATATGTATCACAGGAAGTAATGGAAAAACAACAACTACGCTACTTATTTATCATATTTTAAAAAATGCAGGACTCAATGTTGGACTTGCTGGTAACGTAGGAAAAAGTTTTGCAATGCAAGTAGCGGAAAATGATTTTGATTATTACGTGTTGGAGTTGAGTAGTTTTCAATTAGATGGAATGGTTGATTTTAAAGCTGATATAGCCATTTTGTTGAACATCACTCCCGACCATTTAGATAGATACGATTACAAATTAGAAAACTATGCCGATTCAAAATTTAGAGTTGTTCAAAATCAAACAGAAGCAGATGCATTTATTTATTGCTTGGATGATGAAGTAACAATGAACACAATTAAAAATAAAAAAATTAAAGCAAAACAATTTCCTTTTTCTATAAAACAAAAAATTGAAATAGGAGCTTATGTAAACGAAAACAATCAATTAATAATAAATACAAACAACACAAATCCCTTATCTATGACAATACAAGAACTAGCACTACAAGGTAAACACAACCTTTACAATTCAATGGCGGCAGGAGTATCAGCTAAATTGATTGACATCAGAAAAGAAACTATTCGCGAAAGCCTTTCTGACTTTCACAACATCGACCACCGATTAGAATTGGTTGGTAATGTTCACGGCATTGAATTTATTAATGATTCAAAAGCTACCAATATTAATTCAACTTGGTTTGCGTTGGAAAGTATGGAAAAGCCTGTAATCCTTATTCTTGGAGGTGTTGATAAAGGGAATGATTATGCAATGCTAAATGATTTGGTAAAAGATAAAGTGAAAGCAATCATTTGTTTAGGCACTGATAATAAAAAAATTATCAAAGCATTTACAGGAATGGTGGACACAATTATTGAAGCAAAATCGGCAAAAGATGCTGTTGCACATTCTTACAAATTAGGAAAAAAAGGAGATGTAGTGTTGTTATCTCCAGCGTGTGCAAGTTTCGATATGTTCGAAAATTATGAGGACAGAGGAATTCAATTTAAAGAAGCAGTTCGTGCATTATAAAATTTTTTAAAATTGAATTTATTAAAATACATAAAAGGTGATAAGGTAATTTGGACAATCGTGTTGTTGTTGTCCTTATTATCTATATTGGTTGTTTACAGCTCGGTTGTTGCATTAGCGTATCGTTATAAAAATGGCGATACAGGTTCGTATTTAATCAAGCATATTTTCATTGTTGGTTCAGGAATGTTTCTCATGTATTTAATACATAAAGTGAAGTATTCTTATTTTTCAAGAATTTCTCAAATAGCTATTATTCTTGCGGCTCCATTACTTTTATACACATTACTAAAGGGAGTAAGTGCAGGCGAAGCAAGCCGTTGGTTAGCTATTCCGGGAACTTCATTAACTTTTCAAACATCCGATTTTGCAAAGCTTGCGCTCATCACTTATGTTGCGCGAATGCTTTCTATTAAACAAGATGTTATCAAAGATTTTAAACAAGCTTTTCTTCCAATTGTAATTCCTGTTGCAATTATTTGTGCATTAATATTACCTGCAAATTTTTCAACTGCGGCATTGTTGTTTTTAACGTGTTTGGTATTAATGTTTGTTGGACGAATGAATACAAAACATTTATTATTATTAATTGGTTCGGGAATGGTTGCGGGCGCTTTATTAATTGTTTTGATATTTTATTCTCCAAAATTATTTAAACGAGGTGAAACATGGAAAGCACGTATCGAAAATTTTAAAAATGGAGATTCTGAATCTAATTTTCAATCGGAACAAGCAAAAATAGCAATTGCTACAGGTGGAATTGTGGGTAAAGGTCCAGGCAATAGTATGCAACGAAATTTTTTACCACAAGCATCATCCGATTTTATTTATGCAATTGTAATTGAAGAGTGGGGCTTAGTTGCAGCTGTTGTTATTATTTTTCTTTATGTCGTACTTCTTTTTCGAGGAATACGAATTGCAAATAAAAGTGAAAAAACATTTGGTAGTTTTCTTGCGATTGGCTTGACATTTAGTCTGGTTTTTCAGGCAATGATAAATATGGCAGTTGCAGTAAATATATTTCCGGTGACGGGACAACCATTGCCATTGGTGAGTATGGGAGGTACGTCAATTTGGTTTACGAGTATTTCTATCGGTATAATTTTAAGTGTAAGTAGAGAAATTGAAAATTCAAAACAAATAAAGGAAACTATTGC
>JAYTXX010000177.1:0-10127 GCA_043742725.1 Bacteroidota bacterium
GGTTTGCGGCAATTCCTTTTGAAATCAAATAGGTTTGTATGGAAAGTGTTCTGTCGGTAGATAATTTTAAATTAAAATCCTCTGAACCTACATTATCTGTGTGTCCTCCCAATTCAATTTTCATATTAGGATTTTTTTGCATTAATTCTACCAAACGATTTAGTTCTGGAAACGATTCGAGTTTCAATTCTGATTTTGCAAATTCAAAAAACACATTGTTTATTCTCACCACTTGTCCTTTTTCAATTGGTAATAAATATAAATCTTGTGTTATTTCTTTATACTCCGAAACTTGGCTCAAATCAATGTTTTCGGACACAGGCATAAAACCATCTGCACTTGCATTGTATCCATAATTTTTTCCATAAGGCAATGCAATTTGATAGCCTCCAAGCAATGGATCGCTAATAGCAATTCCTTCGTTTTTTCCATTGCTTAAATCTTCATAACTTATAACTGCTTGTATTGGCGCATTGGTGGCTTTGTTCAATACTCTTCCTTTAATCAAAACAACAGGTTGTGGTTTTATTTCTTTTTCTAATTTAATTTTTACAACATCTGTTTTTCCTAAATTGTTAGTTACTTCATTTACCATATATGCCCATTCGCCTGATGCATCAAGAAAAAAATAAGCATCCCAACCAGCAGTATTTATTGATGGTCCAAGATTTACTGGTTCTGACCAATTCATCCAAGTGTCGTCCAAGCGAGTGGTTTTCCAAATATCTAAATCACCAAATCCTCCAGGTCTATCACTTGCAAAATAAAGTGTTTTGTTATCTGCCGCCACAAATGGAGTAGTTTCGCTTGTTGCTGGTCTATTCAATGCTGAAATATAGACTGGTCGAGAAAAAGAACCATCATTTTGTCGGAATGAAATATATAAATCTTCTGCAGAAGAATTTGCTACTTCCGAAAAATAAAGCACCATTTGTTTTCCATCTGGTGTTATAAATCCTCCAGAGTAATTACCTTGAACCATATCTGTGTAGCCCGATACAACAACTCCTCGTGGTTCCATCCATCCATTGAGTCCGCGTTCTACAAGTGAAAATCCATTTCCTTGTCGTTCACCATTTTTAAAAAAACCTCTAATAAGTATGGCATTATTATCTGTTGATATATTAAATACGCTTGAACTTGTAAGCCCTGTATTGAATGGCACACTCATATATTTTGCATAACTCCATTGTCCTGTACTGTCTTTTTTTGAGTACCATAAACTTTGCACTTCTTTGCCTGCACTTTGGCGAAATATACTTCTCCAAAAATAAAGTTCATTACCAGCTGCTGAAATTACAGGATGTCCTTCTTCATATTTTGTATTTATTTTAGAACCCAAATTCACAATGGTTGAATTTGTTTGTGCCATAGAAAATGTGCTTATAGAAAGAAAAAGCACAGCCGAAAAAAATAGTTTTTTATACATATCAAAACGTCTTAAAATGTTAAACCTCTTCTAAATTTTCAGAAGAGGTTTAACATCAATGATGAATTTATTTTATTTGCTTAAGTCCATTCTGGAGATTAAAATTTTGTCTCCTTTTTCTGTTTCACTAAAGAACAATTGATAGTTACCCATTTTTGCACTATTGGTTCTATCGAAAAGATAAAAATTTCTTTTTTCATCTTCACCCAAAAGTTTAAAATCAGATGCTGCACCAGTAGCTGTGTTTATTGTTCCGTATTCAATGTTAAATAATGGTTCCCATCTAGTTGTAGTGGTTGACCAACCATACGATGTTTCTTTGTGAATTGATTTTACCATGTGCATTAACCAATATAAACTTTTTCCATCGCCCGATTCAACTAACGAACTTTTTGCTTGAATCATATCTGATGTAAGTGGTGATTTATTAAAAAATCCTGCTGTTTTTTTCTGGTCAAGAAAAACACCATAGTTTGTCATCAATGTTCCTTGTGGATTAAATCTAAACATGTAAACTCCTTTGTATAAACGAACTTTGTCTTTGTTGTTCGCAAAATCTTGTCCGCTCACATAAATATCTCCTGATTTTGTAAATGAAATTCCATTAACAACAAATCGTTTTCCATCAAATTTTACAAATTTTTTCTGACCTTCTGGCTTTGCTTGTTTTTTTACAAACTCTTCAACATTAGGTGCAGAGATGAAATCAAATTTTCCATTTGTGATACGACCTATTTGAAAGTTTGTGTATTTCAATTGGTCTAATCCTTCATCAATTGCTTCTTGTGTAACTCCTAAATCTTCACTTCCCGAAAATGCTCCAGCCATTGCCATACCCATACCCATAACTCCTGGTCCACCGTGTGTAGCACTTCCTTCTTCTTTTTCACTTGCATCAGCTGATGTTGTAGCACATAGTTGAGAATTTTTTGAATACACTTGGTTGATGTATTTCGACTCTGGACTTTTCAAAATAGCTGAACCATATAAAAATACAGAGCCTTCGCGTTCGTATGTACCTAAAATTCTCCAACCATTTGTTGGCGATTCAAAATTAAATTTCTCTACAATATTTCCTTGAGGAGAAATTCTCACATAAGTAAGGTTTGTTGGTTTTGGATCCGAAATTTTTTTGCCTGCAAAAGAAGGTGCAAATACTACAATTAAATCTCTCGGAAAATCATCATTTGCCAAATCTGTTTGGTCATCTGTTAAAGGTGCTGAATAGATTGGCACGTTGGGATATTGAAAATCTATTTTATCAACCGTTTTAATGTTTACTTGATTATCACAACTTATAATTTCATAATGTTGCATTGAGCCAATGTAATCATTCTTTTTTTCTTGAATACCTGCAAGTACAATAACGCTGGTATCTGCTTCTACCTCATAAGCTCCTCCTCTGAATAAATATTTTTGACCACTTTCTGATTTTGGAACTACTTTTTCAAGCATTTTAACTTTTTTAGCATAACTTCCATTGAGCCATAAATAATACCAAGAAATTTCTTTTTTACGGAACACAAGTTTTCCAAATGCAGTTGCCGATGCTGTTAAACTATTAGAAGTATAAGTATCTCCTTTGAAGTTAAACCATTTGTATTTGGTTTTCATCACTTGAATATCTTGTTCATCTTTTTGGGTGTTGATAAGATTCAAGTCTTTGTCGTAAGTAAAAATTTCGCGTTTTACTTTTCTTGCTGTGGTAGATGACAAAACAAATATCATGTCAAATGTGCCTTTCTCTGCATCCACTTCCACACCTCCCAAATATCCTTTTCTAGCTTTACGATCAATGTCGTATGATTTTTCAAGCAATGTCATTTGTGCCTGTAAAATAGTTACAGATAGCATTAGAAGCATAACTGTAAATGGCAATAGTTTTCTTTTTTTCATAGTGTGTAGTTTTGTTGTTAGTAATTACAAAAATCTATTTATTAATTGTTTATTGAAATACCCTATTTCCCTCATTTTGGTGTAGGTACTAGTACGGATGTTGTTTGCAAATTACGAATAAATTATTTTATTCCTACCTCTTATCAAAAAACACAACAGGTTTGCGGCTCAATTCGGGAAACTGAATTTTATTTATTGTTTCCACATTTTCAAATTTTACTTGAGGTGCAACTCGTAATTTTGCTCGAAAATGGTCTTTAATATCTTTTTCAAAATTTTCGGGAACTATATCACAACCAATGAGAATCAATATTTCATCGGTTCCAATTTCGTTAGTAAAAACTTCAACAACATAATTTTTTACACCATCAATATTATTTAAAATATCATACAATGCTGGTGGATAAAGCGTAGTGCCTTTGTATTTAATCATTTGTTTTCTACGTCCTACAATTGGTCCCAATCGAATTGTTTTTCTTCCACAATTACAATGCTCTGTGTAATGATAACACAAATCACCTGTTTTGAAACGTAACAAAGGCATTCCTTCTACACCAAGTGTTGTAATAGTAACTTCTCCTGCTTCGCCTTCTTTTACTGGATTGTTTTCTTCATCTAAAAATTCTACAATTACTAATTCGGGAATATGATGTCCGCCTTTTTCTGCTGAACATTCGGTAAATGCGGCACTCATTTCTGTACTTGCATACGTAGAATACAATTTAATATTCCATTTATCTTGAATTTTTTGTCCTAAAGTAGAAAGTGTAAAATCCTGATTTCGCAACGCTTCTCCAATACAAATTGCTTTTGTGATGGAAGTGTTTTTATAATCAATTCCATTTGCTTCGGCATATTCAATCAACTTTAATAAAAAAGAAGGAACGGTTACAAATGCAGTAGGATTAATACGTTTGATAGTATCCCATTGCAATTCGGGAATGCCACCACCAACACGAACTACACCAGCTCCTAATTTTCTGATTCCAAGAAAATAAGCCAAACCAGCCATAAATCGCTTGTCCAGCGTTGTCATCAATTGAAAAATATCGTTGTTTGTTGAATCTGCAATTTGAAAAGAAATAGATTCGTTGTATGCTAATCTGTCCAAATCCTTATCTGTCATAGGAAAAAGAACAGGGTCGCCAAGTGTACCAGATGTAGTTATGTAATCAATTATTTTATTTTGTGGTACACAAATGAAATCATTATTGCACTGTTGAATATCATCTTTTGTAGTAACAGGAATAGTTTGTAAATCTTCAATCGTTTTTATTTTTGAAATATCAATATTATTTTTTTTAAATAATTCGGAATAAAATTTTGAATGCTGTTTCAAATAGCCCAATAATTCAGGCAATTGCGCTTCTTGATATTTTTTTTGTTCTGCTAATGATTTATATTGCATACTACAATTTTCTTTTATTATCCTTCCAAAACAACCGTTGCCATTGACATTTCTTTTGTATGAGAAAGTGAAACATGAATATGATTGATATTGTGTTTTTTTACTTCTTCTTTTGTGTTTCCTAATAAATTTATAGAAGGTTTTCCTAATTCATCATTTGTAATTTCTACTTCGTTAAATTTCATTCCCCCGCGCCAGCCCGTTCCTAATGCTTTAAAAAAGGCTTCTTTAGCAGCAAAACGCGCTGCATAATTTTCGGCTTTATTTATTTTTGTTTCACAATAAATAATTTCGTTTGCCGAAAATATTTTTTCTTTAAAGCTACTATTTTCAATGCTTTTGGCAATGCGTGGTACTTCTGCTATATCTGTTCCTATTCCTATTATCATAATATAAGAGCCCCTCTCTTTATCTCTCCCCAAAAGGGAGAGGCGGGACTTGAGTTATTGGTTATATTTTTTGCATTTAAAGTTTCTCACCTATTGCCCCTTCTCTTTTGGAGAAGGGATTAAGGGATGAGACTTTTTTCTATCGCTTCTCTATCTTGTGCTGTTGTAATTTCTTTTGATAATGCTAAATTAAAATATTTTTTTGCTTCATCTATGTTATGTTCATCTTTAAAATAATTTCCTAAAATAAAATAGGTTTCAAAATATTCAGGATTACAGTTTATAAAATTTGAAATTGTTTTTGAATCCAAGTTAAAATGCAATTGATGTTTGTGAGCGTAATGAAAAACTTCCCGCATTTGTTTGTAAGAAATAAATTTTTTGTACGATTGAGAATACAAAAAGCTATCAACAGGAATGTTTAATTGTTTTTCGTACAATTCTTTCTTTTCTTTTAATGACGGTGCTTCTGCAAACACTTTGTTTAAATCATAACAAATATATTTTCCCAATTGAAAAGGATTTGTTGAAATCCACACTTGAAGTTTTGCAGGTTTGAAAATCACAGAATGATGCGCAATTAATTGATTTAAGGATTTTTCATTTCCCATTCCAATATTTTTTTCATTCAGTCCATTTCTATTGCGCAAAATTTTTGCGGCATCTTCAACACTAATTTTGGGATATTGATTTATCAATTGTGTTAAATGCTTGAAACGATAATTCGATGAACTTTTTTCAATATTTTCTATATTTATTTTGTCATTCTCAAAAGCTTTTCCTTGATAATGATTTGCACAAATAATGTAATCAGAATTTGGAGAAATAAATAATTCTGTTTTCGATGGCGTCTTTTCAATAGTCGCTGTGCTATTATCTTCCAATGAACCAATTAAAATAGATTCAGAAACAAATGTTTTTCGTTTTTTAGCAATTTCAAATGCTTCATCAATGTTTTTTGCATATTGCAATATTTCGCGTGCTACAAGCGAAATAGGAGTTGCCGAAGAACTTGGTATTTCTGATTTTGCGGCATTAAGTGTTACAGTCAATCCTTTTTCATTCATTCCAGAAACCGCACCAATCATACCTGCCCACGATACCATCATTAACTTGTAACCTTCTTTTGGTTTCACAAAATTGATAAGTTTATCTTCGGCAAAAGCATCGCCAACATAAAAATCAAAATTTCTACCAATCAACAAAGTATTATCATCAGTCTTGTCAGCCCAAGCGCCAAAGGCTGTACAGCCAACTGTCATATTTTTATCTTGCAGTGCATGACCAATATCATGAGCCGCATGATAGTTTAACATTCGTTGATATTTTGGTGCAACAAAATCAAATTTATCCGAAGCATAAAGCGACTCTCCATAAATTTCAAGTTTATATTCTTCAGTGATGTATTCATCCAAATGACGATTGAAAAATGCAATAAAAAATCTCAAATAATGAAGCCAAGTTTTTGAAGGAATTAATTTTTGTAATTGATTTACAAAAGCAATTTCTTGTTTTTCGGCAAGTTCTTTATTTAGTTTTCCTTCAATAACGCCACGTTCAAAACCATCGCCTTCAATATACATTTCCCACAAACCCGAATTGCTTTTTTTTATCCAATTATTATTTAGTGTATAAAAATCTGTATCAATTTTTTTTCGTTCAACTTTAAGTATTGCTGTTGATACTGGTTTTGGTGGAGTAATTTGAACAGATAAAACAAAACAAATCAATAAAATAAATAGCAAATCAATCATTACAAAGAATGAATAAAATAACCAACGAATTATTTTTTTGATGCGTATCATTATTGTTGCCAAAGGGTTGCAAAGATATGAATTATCAATACTATTAAAGAGTTATTATTTTTTACTTTCTTTATTTTTGTTTTACAAAAAAATGTATTTTAGTTCATTCAGAAATCAAAAAAATCGTATCAATTTTAATATTATGAAACTACAAAATTATTCGCAAGGCAAATGGATTTCAGGTGATGGAGAAGGACAAACATTGTACAATGCAATCAATGGAGATGTAATAGCAACAGCAAGTAGCAAAGGATTGGATTTTGCATTGATGTTGGATTATGCTCGTAAAGTTGGTGGACCAAAACTTCGCAAAATGACTTTTCACGAACGTGGAAGAATGTTGAAAGCATTGGCAATTCATCTTCAAAGCAAGAAAGAATTATTTTATAAAATATCTTGGGCAACTGGTGCAACCCGCACGGATAGCTGGGTGGACATTGAAGGTGGAATTGGAAATTTATTTTCGTATGCAAGTTTGCGCAGACAATTTCCTGATGAAACTTTTTGTGTGGAAGGCGATGTTGCAAAATTATCAAAGCAAAATACATTTATTGGTCATCATATTTGTGTTCCAAAAGAAGGTGTTGCCATTCATATAAACGCATTTAATTTTCCTGTGTGGGGAATGTTAGAAAAAGTTGCAGTGAATTGGTTAGCTGGAGTTCCAGCAATAGTAAAGCCTGCAACAGTTACTTCATTTTTAACTGAAGCAGTTGTAAAAGAAATTATTGCTTCAGGAATTCTTCCCGAAGGTGCTTTGCAATTAATTTGTGGAAGTGCAAATGGAATTTTAGATAATGTAATAAATCAAGATGTGGTAACATTTACAGGAAGTGCATCAACAGGAAAAATGTTGAAATCACATCCTCGTTTGTTGCAAGAATCGGTTCATTTTAATATGGAAGCAGATTCTTTGAACTGCTGTATTCTTGGCAATGACGTTACTCCTGACAAACCAGAGTTTGATATTTTTATAAAAGAAGTTGTTAGAGAAATTACAACCAAGGCAGGACAAAAGTGTACGGCTATTCGTAGAATTATTGTTCCTGAAAATAGAATTGAAGATGTTCATATTGCATTAGGAAAACGATTGGCTCAAAATATTATTGGCGACCCAAATGTGGAAGGTGTTCGTATGGGTTCATTGGCAGGGCTTTCGCAACTGAATGAAGTGAAAGAAAAAGTAGAACAACTTTCAAAAACACAAAAAATAATTATTGGAGATTTTGAAAAATTTGAAGTAAAAGGTGCTGATAAAAACAAAGGAGCATTTATGCCTCCAATTATTTTCTTGAATGAAAATCCGTTTAAGAATACCGATTGCCATAGTGTTGAAGCATTCGGACCTGTGAGTACGTTGATGCCTTATAAAACAACTGATGAAGCAATTGAGTTGGCAAAAATGGGTAAAGGTTCATTGGTGAGTTCAATAGTTACTGCTGATGATAAACTTGCAAAGCAATATGTATTAGGTGCTGCGAGTATGCACGGAAGAATTTTAATTTTAAATCAAGAATGTGCAAAAGAAAGTACAGGTCACGGTTCGCCAATGCCAATGCTTGTTCACGGAGGACCAGGTAGAGCAGGAGGAGGAGAAGAAATGGGCGGTAAGCGTGGAGTGTTTCATTATTTGCAACGCACTGCTATTCAAGGTTCGCCAACAACTATTACAAATGTTACTAATCAATATCAATATGGAGGAAAATATATTGAGAAAAAAATTCATCCATTCAAGCGTTATTTTGAAGAATTAGAAATTGGCGAAACATTAATTACCGATACACATACTGTAACACTTGAAAATATTGAAGCATTTGCCGAATTGAGTGGTGATAAATTTTATGCTCACATGGATGCAAATTCATTGGAAGGAACAATTTTTACAGGGCGTGTAGCTCACGGATATTATATTCTTTCTCGTGCAGCTGGTTTATTTGTAGATGCTCCCAAAGGTCCAGTTTTGTTGAATTATGGAATTGATGAATGCAGATTTACAAAACCAGTTTATCCGGGTTCCTCAATTGGTGTACGTTTTACTTGTAAAGAAAAAGCTGCACAAGAAAAGAAAGATGAAAACGATATTGCAAAAGGAATTGTAAAATGGTTGGTTGATGTGTTTGATGAAACTGGTGAAACAGTTGCCATTGCTACTATATTGACAATGGTGAAAATGAAAAATCAAGATTGAGATACGAATAACAATAAATAATTTATGATGAAAAAATATTTACTATTTCTTGTTTTTATACTGAATTTATTTCAGCCCCTTCATTCGCAAAATAAAAAAATAGATTCTCTTTTGACTGTTCTAAAAACTGCAAAAGAGGATACAAATAAATTAAATTATCTCAATAAACTTTCAAAAGAGAATAAAAGTATTGGCTCATATAATAATGCTATTTTGTATGCCAATTCTGCTATTGAACAAAGTATTAAAATGCTTAAAAACAATACAGATGAAGCTTTAAAAAAAGTGATACAAAAAAAAGAAGCAGATTCTTATTTTATATTAGGTTTAATTTATGATGAACAAGGAAGTAGTAATCAAGCTTTAAGTAAGCATTTAATTGCTTTAAAAATCAGACAGAATTTAAATGATAAAAAAGCCCTTGCTTCTTCCTATATTGGTATAGCAAATGTGTATTATTCTCAAGGCAATTTCCCTGATGCTTTAAAAAATTATTTTTCTGCGCTAAAAATAAAAGAGGAAGTTGGGGAGAAAAAAGGAATTGCATCTTCTCACAATGGTATTGGAAATATATATTACTCTCAAGGAAATTATACGGAAGCATTAAAATATTATTCTAATTCTTTAAGATTAAGAACGGAAGTAAATGATAAGTTTGGTATTGCTACTGCCTACAATAATATTGCCCTTGTTTATTATTCTCAACATAACTATAAAGAGTCCTTAAAGAATCATTTTATTTCATTGAAAATGAGAGAAGAAATAGATGACAAAGAAGGTGTATCGGCTTCCTATAACAACATTGCAAGTGTATATTACTTTCAGGAGAATTATGCGGATGCTTTAAAAAATTATTTTGCAGCTTTAAAAATGAGAGAAATGATAAATGATAGAGCTGGTATTGCATCTTGCTATAATAATATTGGAGAGGTTTTGTCGAAACAAAAAAAATATGCTGAAGCAGAGGAGTTTCTTCTTAAAGCAATTAAAGTTGCCAAAGAAATTGGTTATA
>JAYTXX010000178.1:0-9076 GCA_043742725.1 Bacteroidota bacterium
GGTATCAAGTGTTGGATTCATTTTGTGCATAAACTGTCCGCTATTGGGATTTGAATATACACCAGCTGTTACGGGATAGCCTCCAGCCGATTGACCGCAGATATACACATTGTAATCATTATCTAACTGAACAAAATAAGCTTGGTCATAATCGGCAGTTCCAATGTAAGTAGATTGAAGAACTGCTGAACCATCAGCTTTTAGATGTGTTACAAAACCATCAGCCAAACCACCTTGAAATGTTGTATTAAATGTTCCTGCTGTGGTTGGAAAGTTACTGCTATTTGTTCCTCCCGAAACATAAACATTTTTATTGGGGTCAATGTCTAAATAATAAGCAGCATCATCTGCATCGCCTCCTAAAAATGTACTCCACTTTAATGTGGTAAGATTATTATCCATTTTAAAAACACAACCATCTTGCGCTCCTTGAAAAGTAGTTGAAAATGCACCCAATGTTGTTGGAAAATCAGTTGAACGAGTAGAGCCAGAAACATAACAATCACCAACATTATCGGTCATAATATCACATCTACTATCATCACCATAATTGTATTTTAAGGATGACCAAATAAAAAAATTAGATTCAATATTTACACCATCATCTCCCGCACCACCAACAAATGTGGATGCAAGTAAAGCTGTTCCTGTTGAATTTAATTTTGAAATTATAATATCAGCTCCACCATTGTACGAAACATCGTAACTGCCAGCAACTACAGGATAATTAGAAGAATAAGTACGACCTAAAATAAATAAATTATTGTTCTTGTCCACAAAAATACTTCCTGGTTGTTCGTTATCCATTCCGCCCAAATAAGTTGAATAAAGTATTGCACTTCCTATGGTATTATATTTTGTTATTGATATATCAAATGGATAAGGATATCCTCCCGAACCGCCACCACCAAATGAAGTTTGAAAAGCACCTGCCGATGTTGGATAACCAAATCCTGCAACTATTCCACCTGTGTATATGTTTCCTGCCGCATCGTATGTTGCTGTATATCCCCAATTATCAGCTGTGGAGCCTGTGAATGTAGAACAAACCAAAACAGGGTCAATTATCAAATCTTCTTTTTTATTGTATCCTTTCGGAAAAGAAAATTCAACCGTATTTTCTTTGATTAAATAATCGCAAACAATTTCTATTTTTTTTCCTTCAATTAGTTGATAAGCAAAAGGTTTAAGTTCTGTTATTGTTCCAATACTTGTTTGAATATTTAAAATTCCTTTTTCAAGAAATAATTTATCCGCACCTGTATAATTTATTTTTATTTCACCAGCATTGCCTTGCGGATGAACAATAAAATCATATTTCAAATTTCGGTTTGTGCTATAAACTTTCATATCTATTGAAGAATAAAGTTCCGAGTAATTTATTTCTTCATATATTTTTACTTCCGATTCCCATTTAGAAGTATCATTTCCAATGAAATAATTTTTATAATACTTTTCTTTTTTAGTTGCCGAAACTTGAACTTTAGGATTAGCATTTAAAAAATTGGCTTTAAAGGAATGAAAATGGACAGTTGTATTATTTTTTGCAATTTCGGAATTGTCCTTTAATGGATGATGTAAATTTTCTACTTCTAATGAATTCCAAAAAAGATATGTAAAAGCGTTTTTTTCTAAAAAAACTTTGCCTCCTTTTCGGAGTTCTGCAACATAAAGAACTTTTGTATCTAAATGTTTTTTGTTTTCTTCAAATTTAATATTGGTAGTAGTTTCAGGGGAAGTAACAGGTATGTTTGAACCAAAAATAAAAAATGGAAAAAACAGTTGAATAAATATAAAAATACACTTTATTGGTTTCATTTTATTTTCAAAAATGAATTGAAATTTTTTTAGAACCTTACAACTGAACGATTAGTATTTTTTCTGTGAAATCCACACACAAAAAGCTGAACCTCCTATACAAAGATATTGAAATAGTATTGATGTTGAAAAAGTATTTGTTTTCGCTCAACCAAATGTAATATTTCTAAACACATAGCTATAAATCATTGACACGAATTGCACGAATTGTGCGCATTCAGTTCGAGTGTTTTTCTTTTTCAGAAAAATGTATCGAGAACGAGGGAAAATAGAACGCACTCATCACTCCTGATTTTTTTCTCTGCGTTCTCTGCGGTTAAATATTCAATAGCACATTATTTTAAAACAAAAGACATTTGTTATAATATGTTAAATACTTTTTGGCACACAATTTATGAACGGTAAGTGTAGTTAATTTGTAATGCTTAAATTCGCATACATCAATTTTGCAAAACATTCATAAAAAATAAAACCTATGTTTAAATCAAAAAAAATACTTTTTCTACTTCCAATTGCTACTTTAGCATTTGTTTCTTACACCTATATTGCTCAATCGGATAAGGAGGAAGCCATAGACCAAATACTTATTCAAAGCCTCAACAATGTTCATTATTCGCCAAAAGATATTAACGATGATTTTTCGGAAAAACTTTTTAAGTTGTATTTGAAACGATTGGATTACAACAAAAAATTTCTGATTCAATCGGATGTTGATGAATTGAAAAAAATGGAACATTCTATTGATGATGATTTAAAAAATAGCAAGTTTACTTTTTTTGACAAATCACTTGAAATAATTGATAAACGGATTGAAGAAGCAAAAAGCATTTATCCCGAAATACTTGCCAAACCGTTTGATTTTAGCAAAAATGAATTGTTTCAAACAGATGAAGAAAAAACAATTTTTGAAAAAAACAAAAATGGTTTAATAGAAGCTTGGCAGAAATCATTGAAATATCAAACCTTGGCGCGTGTTTCCGAAATGATGGATACACAAGAAAAAGCAAAAGAAAAAAGCGATACAGTAAAAATAAAATCGAAAGAAGAATTGGAAGTGGAAGCACGCAAAAAAGTGTTGAAAGCTAATGACGATTATTTTAAACGACTAAAAGAAATTGATAGAGCCGACCGACTATCTATTTATTTTAATTGTGTAACCGCCCTTTACGACCCACACACAGAGTTTTTTCCTCCAAAAGACAAAGCCAATTTCGATATCAATATGAGTGGACAATTGGAGGGAATAGGCGCACAGTTGCAGGAAAAAGATGGTTACATAAAAGTATCGAGCATTGTTCCAGGCAGTGCATCCTATCGTCAAGGACAATTAAAAGCAGGAGATATAATTTTGAAAGTAGCGCAAGGTGCAGCAGAACCAGTGGATATAGTAGATATGCGAATGGATGATGCGGTGCTATTAATTAGAGGAAAAAAAGGAACAGAAGTTCGTTTAACGATTAAAAAAGCTGATGGAAGTGTACTCGTTATTCCAATCATTAGAGATATTGTGGTGTTGGAAGATACCTATGCACAATCGGCAATTATTACAGGAAAGAAAAATATTGGTTACATCAAGCTACCTTCGTTTTATGCCGATTTTAGTGGCAAAGGAGGAAGAAGTTGTTCGCAAGATGTGAAAAAAGAATTGCAAAAATTGAAAGCCGAAAATGTAGATGGAATTATTTTAGATTTGCGTTACAATGGTGGAGGTTCCTTACCCGATGTGGTAGATATGGCTGGTTTGTTTATTGACAAAGGACCAATAGTGCAAGTAAAACAAAAAAACGACCCTGCTCAAGTGCTTGAAGATAGATTTCCAGATATTGTTTATGCTGGACCATTGATTGTTATGGTAAATTCCAATTCAGCTTCTGCATCCGAAATTTTAGCAGCAGCAATTCAAGATTACAAACGTGGAGTAATTGTAGGAACATCGCCTACAAGCTTTGGTAAAGGCACTGTTCAGCGCTTTTTTGATTTAGATGAATATTTGCCTGCTCAATTTAGTGCTATCAAACCATTAGGTTCAGTGAAAATTACAACTCAAAAATTTTACAGAATAAATGGTGGAGCTACACAATTGAAAGGTGTTGTACCCGATATTATTTTGCCCGACCCTTATTATTTATTAGACCAAGGCGAAAAAGAACAAGATTATCCAATGGCTTGGGACGAAATTGCTCCTGCAAAATATCAAGCATTAAAACCAACTTATTCTGTTGAAAAACTTAAATCAAATAGCTCATCACGTTTAAAAGAAAATGAAGGATTTACAATTTTAAGTGATGCAGCAAAACGATTTAAAAAACAAAAAGATAGCACTATTATTTCTTTAAATATGGATAAATTTTTGGCAGAACAAAAAAGATACAAAGCAGAATCAAAAAAATTGGAAAGTTTGGATAAAGAAATTGTTGGAATGAATGTAGCTCCATTGAAGGTAGATGCTGGTGTTATTGAAGCTGACACAGTGAAAGCAAACAAAGTAAAAGATTGGTACAAATCAATTAAAAAAGATATATATTTGAATGAAACTATTTCGATTATGAATGAAATGAAATAGAAAACTATAAATAGTTTTTTTCAACTATGGCGAAGAAAAAAAACAATCAAAATAAAACAGAAATAGCATCACCAATTATTACTTCTTCCAAAGAAGTTTTCAGTTTTTTTAATTTCAAAACAAATGTCTTTTTGTTGTTTTTATTTTGTGCTGTTTTTTATGGCAATACACTTGTAAATGAATTTGCGCTTGACGATGTAATTGTAATTACTGGAAATAAATTTACACAACAAGGTTTCAAAGGCATTCACAATATTTTTACCAAAGAAACTTTTCAAGGATATTTTACAGGAGCAAGCTCACTCACAGGCGGAAGATGGCGTCCACTTTCGCTTATAACATTTGCCATTGAACATCAATTTTTCGGAGATAATACCTTTGTTTATCACTTCAACAATGTGTTGTTGTATTTTCTTACTTCCGTTTTGATTTTACTTTTTTTATCTAAACATGTTTTTACTGAAAAACCTTTTTTGGCATTTTTAGTTGCCGTATTGTTTTTAATACATCCAATTCATACAGAAGTTGTAGCCAATATAAAAAGTAGAGATGAACTACTTTCGCTTTTGTTTTTGCTATTAACATTGCATCTTTCACTTGATTACATACAACAAGAAAGAAAAAAAATAACAACACTTATTTTAAGTTTAGTTTGTTATTTACTTGCATTGTTTTCAAAAGAAAATGGAATTACTTTTTTAGCAATTATTCCACTCACGTTTTGGTTTTTCACACAGTTGGAACTAAAAAAAATAATGATACAATCAATTCCATTTTGGATTGTTGGTGGTATTTATTTAGCAATTCGTTTTTCTATTATTGGCTTTGCACATACTGCCCCAATACCTGATATAAATACAATGCCCTATGCTTATGCAACAACATTGCAAATGATTGCAACCATTATTTTTATTCTAGGAAAATATTTATTGATGTTATTTTTTCCTCATCCTTTAAGTTCTGATTATTCTTACAATCAAATACCGTATGTGTCGTTTTCTAATCCATTGGTTTGGCTCACTATTGTTATGTATGTAGCAATGTTCGTGTGGGCAGTAATGAAATTGAAAACAAAAAATATATTTTCGTATGGTATTTTTTTCTATTTCATAACACTTTTTATTGTGTCTAATATTGTTGTAGATACTGGAGCAATAATGGGTGAACGATTTTTGTATTTACCTTCTTTAGGATTGTTAATTGCTGTTGTTTATCTATTGGATAAAATATATTCACGTGTTGTTTTTATCAACAAAAAAATAAAAATGCAAATCAGTTATATTATTTTTTCTGCTATTGTTTTGTTATGTGCCATAAAAACTATTGCACGAAATGCAGAATGGAAAAATGATACAACATTATTTTTAAAAGATGTGGAAACTTGTCCTAACAGTGTTAGAACAAACATTGCCGCAGGTTCGGCAATGTTAAAAATATCGAATGCTGAAAAAGATAGTGTAATAAAAAATCAAGAAATACAAAAAGGAATTGCTTATTCACAAAAAGCAATTGAAATAAGTCCAGGTTCGTTGGATCCTCTTTTAAATTTAGGTGTTGCCTATTTTAATTTAGGTGATTATGATTTGGCTGAAAAATATTGGACAGATGTAAGAACAAAAAATTCAAATTATGATTTTACACAATACGATTTGGCTTTAAGTGTTGCTTATTTGAATAAAGGAATGGCTGTTTCAAAAGAAAAAAAATATGAGCAAACTATTTTTTATTTTTATAAAGCCATAAAAATAAATCCGAACAATGCCGAATATTGGTACAATTTGGGAGGAGTTTATTTTACAATTGCTAAATACGATAGTGCAAGTTTTGCTTGGAATAAAACATTGCAACTCAATCCTAATCACGAACAAGCAAAACAAGGCTTAAACGCTTTGGTTCAAGTGAAAAAATAATAATTATTCCATTTCCGCAATAGCAATCAATATTTTTTCTAGTTTCTTTTTCATCTCACTTGGCGAACATTCGTAATTGTTTGCCAATAAAGAAAAGCAGAGCATTTCACCTTTTTTGTTTTTTACATAACCAGCATAACCTCTTGCTCGAGTAATGTAGCCACTTTTTGCACGCATATTATTTTCGGCAAAAGTTCCTTCACACAAATTTCCCAAAGAGCTTGATTTTCCTGCTATTGGAAATGAGTTGTAAAACGCATTGAAATTTTTATCATTTGCCATTAATCGTAAAATTTGTGTTTCTATTTTTGTGGTAATTGTATTTGCTCTTGAAAGTCCACAACCATCTTGCATATACAAGCCACTTACATCTATGCCTTTATTTTTCCAATAATTAGTGATGAGTTCAATTCCTTTTTCTTCATTTCCTATTCCTGTTTTTTTGTAAGCAATAAATTTTAGTAAGTGTTCTGCATATAAATTAATGCTTTTTAAATTCGTCCAATACACAATCTTTTCAAGTGTTGGCGAATAGTGCGTATAAATATTAGTTTTGTTTGTAATGTTATACTTATTGTTTTCCTTCAAAATTTTTACTGTTGTTGGTTTGTTTAAAACATTTATTCCAATTGATTTTAATGATTGAGCAAGTGCCTGTGCACAAAACAATGCAGGGTCGGGAATAGCACCATCTACTTCATAATTGTTTTTGTTTGCAGGAATTTTTCCTTCCACTGTTCGGTAGTAAGAGTACGGTGATCCGTATATAAAAGCACTGTCGGCATTTCCACCAGCAACCACTTTATTTATTAATTGTAATCCTTCAATGTTTGGAAAAATTTTGTTAATGCTTGTATTCGTATTTGCATTTTCCGATTTAAAATAAATAGTGTATTTGTTGTCGTGATAAGTTAAACCACAAGCTCCTGAACCAAAGTAATTTCCAATATCTCCCCAAATCCATTGCGAAGGAATTGTATTGTCATCAAACATACATGCATCAGCAATTACAGCACCTTCAATTTTTTTAATCCCTTTACTTTTTAGCAATATCGCCCATTTATCGGTAATGCTCAACGTATCTTTTTTGTCTTTAAAATTTTCCGATTCCAAAGTTGGGTCGCCACCACCAATGATGTATAAATTGCCTTTCAATATTCCTGTTATTGTATCTAATGTTCCATCGTATTGCAATTTTGTTTCAAATTTAAAATCACTGCCAAGAATATTTAATGCTGTGGCAGTAGTTACAATTTTTAGTGTACTTGCTGGCACTAAACTTAGTTGGCTATTATATTGCGCAATAACACTATCTTTTTTTGTTGACATTACAGAAACACTCCAAGTAGCGTGTTTTAGGGAATTATCATTTTTTAGTTTTTCAATTTCTACATTCAATTTTGAATTTGTTTGTGAAAAAGAAATCAATTGAATAAACGTAAAAAATAGAATGAAATTTTTTTTTCTTCTCATAGAAGTTTGAAATTTAACTGTATTACAAATGTAAAAATTTAACATAGAGAACATAGCGAAAACAATATTTAACCAATTCTTTCGTTCGTTAATAGCGCTAAAAATTTATCTTTGCAGAATGAAACACATCAAGCAGTTACTTGCTATTTTATTTTTTTCATCTTTATTTTTTTCTTCTTGTAAAAAAGATGAACTAATAACCGATTCTTCTGCAAAGCTTAATTTTTCTACTGATTCTGTTATGTTTGATACCGTGTTTACAACTATTGGTTCCACTACAAAACAATTTAGAATTTATAATAATGAAAGCCAACCTATCAATATTTCAAAAATATATTTAGCAACAGGAAGCAATTCTGCTTTCAAATTAAATGTTGATGGCACTTCTGCAAAATCGTTTACTGATGTTGAAATATTGGCTGGCGATAGTATGTATGTGTTTGTTCAGGTTACGGTAAATCCTTTGAATAGCACTTCTCCTTTGTTGATTAAAGATTCCATTGTGTTTGAAACAAATGGAAACATACAAGATGTGAAACTCACTGCCATTGGGCAAGATGTGTATTTGCATAAACCCGACCATTTTTCTACAACAGGTTTTCCTGCTTATTCCATTATTACTTGCAACGATGTTTGGACAAATGATAAACCACATTTAATTTTTGGTTATGCTGTTGTCGATTCTGCATGTACTTTAACAATGCAAGCAGGAACAAGGGTTTACCTTCATAAATCGGCAGTGCTTTGGATTTATAAAGATGCAACATTGATAATAAATGGAACACTCGGAAATGAAGTAACTTTTCAAGGAGATAGATTAGAACCCGATTACAAAGAAATGGCTGGACAATGGGGAAAAATTTGGCTTTCGGCAGGAAGTAAAAATAATGTGATTGATTGGGCAATTATAAAAAACGGAAGTGTTGGTGTGCAAGTAGATACTGTTGCTACTGCTGGAATTCCAACATTGAAACTATCAAACACAATTATAAAAAATATGAAAGCGGCTGCTATTTATGCACAAGGTGCACATATTTGGAGCAACAACTGTGTGTTTGCAAATTGCGGACAGTATGTTGCAGCACTTACTATTGGCGGAAAATACAAATTTGAACATTGCACATTTGCTAATTTTTGGAATAACGACCAACGAACAACTCCTATTCTTGCACTCAACAATTATTATATTTCAAGTAACAGCTTTTATATTACCCGTGATTTGGATAGTGCCTATTTTGGAAACTGTATTCTCTATGGCGATTTAGCCGAAGAAGTTGGTTTTGATTCTTCTACTTTTGGTGGAAATTTTTCT
>JAYTXX010000179.1:0-26613 GCA_043742725.1 Bacteroidota bacterium
AATGGGAATTGTAGTAGTTGGTGGAGTATTGTTTTCGTTGGTATTAACGCTGTATGTAATACCAGCTATTTATTCTTATTTTTCAAAAGAACATAACAAAGATGTCAAAAATTAAAAGCTATATTTTCTTTATTTTTTATTTCTGTATTTGCGTTTTTGCAAATGCACAAAGTGTTCAATTAACCATTGAACAAGCTATTTCCACAGCATTGAAAAACAATTATGATATTGCGATTGCAAAAAATCAATCGCAACAAGCTAAAAATAATAACTCATTGGGCAATGCAGGAATGTTGCCAAAAATAGATTTGAATGCTTCCGAAAATTTTGCAAACAATGCAACTAAACAAGAATTTTCGAGTGGATTGACAGTTGATAAAAGTGGAGTGCAATCTACCAACATTACAGCTGGTGCGTATTTAACGTGGACTGTTTTTGATGGATTAAAAATGTTTGCTACGCGTGAACGATTGCAAGAATTGGAAAGTATGGGAATGTTGAATATGAAAATTCAAATTGAAAATACACTTGTAAAAGTTATCAATTCGTATTATGAAATTGCGATGCAAAAGCAACTCATTAATGGCTTGAAAGAAAATATTTCTGTTTCGGAAGAACGATTAAAAATTGCACAGAAAAAATTTGAAATTGGTACTTCATCTAAAGTAGATGTGCTACAAGCAAAAGTTGATTTGAATGCACTGAAATCATCATTGATGCGCCAAAACACATTGCTGAGTGATGCCAAAGAAACGCTAAATCAACTATTAATTCAGCCTGTTGAGCAAGAGTTGGATGTGGCTGATTCTATTCCATTGCTCAATGAATACAAATTTGAAGATTTGAAAAATACAATTCTGTCTAACAATTCGGATTTGTTGTTTGCACAAAAAAATATTGATATTTCTAATTTTATGTTGAAGGAAGGAAAATCTACTTTTTATCCAAAATTAAATTTGAATGCAAACTATATTTTTAGTCGTGCCGAAAATCAAGCAGGATTTTCTTTGCTAAATCAAAATTTAGGATTGAATGTTGGCTTCACATTGAGTTGGACTATTTTCAATGGTTTTAACAACATTAACAATGTAAAAAATTTAAAATTGAATGTAGAAAATTCTAAATATCAATTTGAAAGTTTGAAAACACAAACGCAATTGAGTTTGATAAAAGCATTTAAAAAATACCAAGATGATTTGGCAATTTTTAATTTAGAAAATGAAAATAAAAAATTAGCAAAAGAAAATTTAGATGTAGCATTGGCTCGATTTAGAGTAGGCACAAGCAATTCCATTGAACTTAAAACTGCACAACAAAGTTTTGCAGATGCCATCAGCAGATTTTCTGATGCTTGCTACAATGCTAAACTTTCAGAAACACAATTATTGAAATTGAGTGGTGGAATTGTGAAGTGATTTAATGAAATAGAAGTACAAGCTAATGTTTAAGAAAAGTTTAAAGCACAAATTGAAATATTGAAGCGAAATGAAAAGAAATAATAAGCAACCAATATTAACCCAAAACCAGACATATAAACGAGTTACCTGTAATGCTATAAAGACCGTGCAAAAATCAACCTTTTATGCTTGACAACAGACAATGGGTAAATTACTAACACAAAAGGAATTTATAAAAAGAGCATCGGAAAGACACGGTAACAAATACGACTTTTCAAAAGCGGTTTACATTCATAGCAAACAAAAACTGACAGTATTTTGCAATAAACATAAAAAGGACTTTTTCCTTTCTCCAAACCACATATTAAAAGGCATAGGTTGCCCAGATTGTGGTGGAACAAAAAAATTAACAATAGAGGAATTTATTGACGAAGCGAGAAAAGCTCACGGTAACAGATACAACTACTCAAAAGTGATTTATAAAAACTATGAAACAAAGGTTGAATTAGTTTGCAGCATTCACGACTCTTTTTTTCAAAGACCCCACAGCCATTTGGACGGTGGAGGTTGTCCAAGTTGTGGAGGTAGTAAACCTTTAGATACAAATGAATTTATTAAAAGAGCAATTGCAATTCACGGTAATGAATATGATTACAGTCAAGTAATTTATACAAACACCAAAAGTGAAGTTGAGATAATTTGCAAAAAGCACGGTGTGTTTTTTCAAAGTGCTGGCGGGCACTTAAACGGATATAAATGCAAAAAATGTTCTGGCAATCATACTCCAACAACATCAGAATTTATTGACAAAGCAAACCTAATTCATAAAGGATATTACACTTATGACAAAGTAGAATACAAAAATGCCCACAGTCTAGTAACAATAACTTGCAAAATTCACGGGGACTTTCAGCAGGCACCCAATAGCCATTTAAAAGGTTCTGAATGTTCCCTTTGTTCATTGCTAAAAAAGAAATATCCTAAAAATATTCCAAATTCTAAATCTTTGACAGAAGAGTATGTCAGACAAGCAAAAATAAAATATGGGAATAATAAATATGACTACAGTAAAGTTTTATATGTTAATAATAAAACTAAAATAATAATAGGTTGTAAGATACACGGACAAATTCAGCAATACCCTAATGTTCATATTAACGGCTTAGGATGCCCACATTGTGCTGTAATTGAAGTCGGAGATAAAAGAAAAAAAAGTTATTCATTTTTTATAAAAAAGGCTAGAGAAATTCACGGAAAAAAATATGAATACCCAATGTTTAATTTTTATAAATCAAGGACTTCGATAATAATTAACTGTAAAAAACACGGGGAATATGAGCAAGTAGCATATGCTCATTTACGTGGGCAAAGTTGCCCGAAATGCAAAGAAAGTTTTGGAGAAAGACGAATTAGGGTATTTTTAGAAAAACATCAAATCAAATATACATTTCAAAAAAAATTTAATGATTGTAAGAATACATCATATTTGTTTTTCGACTTTTACGTACCTAATCAAAATTTACTAATTGAATATGACGGGGAACAACATTTCGGAACGACAAGAGGCGATACTTTTGGAGGCAAAGTAGGCTTTGAAAAAAGAAAAATAAATGATGGTATAAAGAACAGTTATGCAAAGACAAAAAATATAAAACTTTTACGTATCAACTTCAAACAATTAAATAACATAGAGAAGATTTTAACTCAGCAACTTTATGATAACGAAAAGGCAGAGAAGCACTACAGGTAATAAGTGACTTAGCGAAATTAAAAAAAGGGGGGGCTTGCTGGTTTATCAAAGTTTTGTGCTTCTAATGAAGTGTGCAAGTGCAATTTTTTTATTTTTTTCTCTGCGTTCTCTGCGCCTCTGCGAGAAATATTTCTTTGTGTTCTCTGCGTTAAAAAAAAGTTCTCGATACATTTTTCTGAAAAAGAAAAACACTCGAACTGACAACGCACTCATAATTCATAATTTTTTTGAAATTATCCTCTACTTCTATTTACAAAGCTCCACATTAAAAACTTTTTGTACTTTTGTTACCCTTATAAAAATTAACAATTAATAAAATCAAATTAAACACATTACAGGATGAACATTACACAAGAAAATATTGATGATTTAAATGCAGTACTAAAAGTGAAAGTGGTTGCAGATGATTATTTATCAAAAGTAGAAGGTGCTTTGAAAGATTATCAGAAAAAGGCTTCTATTCCAGGCTTTCGCCCAGGGAAAGTACCAACAGGAATGATAAAAAAAATGTATGGAAAATCTATTTTGGTAGATGAAATAAACAAACTTTTATCCGACTCGTTGTACAAATATATCAATGATAATAAAATTGAAATACTTGGAAATCCTTTGCCAAAAGCAGATAGCGATAACAACATTGATTGGGATAACCAAAAAGAATTTGAATTTTTATACGAAATGGGCTTGGCTCCAAAATTTGATTTAGAACTTTCTGCAAAAGATAAATTCACTTATCAAACAGTAAAAATTGATACTGATTTGGTAAACAAATATGTGAGTGATATTGCAAAGCGTTATGGAAAAGTAGAACAAGTAGAAACTGCTTCGGAAGGCGATTTGCTAAATGGAGATTTTGTTGAATTGGATGCAAATGGCGAAATTTTAGCTGGTGGTATTTTCAAAACTTCTTCGGTATTTACTGATAGATTGAAAGACGAAGCAAAAAAGGCTTTTGTAGGATTAAAAGTTGGCGATAAAACAGTTGTGGATGCGCAACATTTATCTGCAAATGCTACAGATTTGGCTACAATGCTTGGTATTGACAAATCACAAGCAGAAACATTAAATGCAAAATTACAATTCACGGTAAAAGGCATTAGTCGTTTGGCAGAATCGGAAATTAATCAAGAATTGTTTGATAAAATTTATGGTGCAGGAGTGGTTAATAACGAAGAAGAATTTAGAGCAAAAATTACAGATGAATTAGCAAATATGTTTGTGAATGATAGCGAACGTAAGTTTTACAACGATGTGGTTGATTATTTGATGAGCAAAGTAAATTTCAATTTGCCAAATGATTTTTTAAAGCGTTGGATTGTTGCAGTAAACGAAAAACCAGTTACTCCAGAACAAGTAGAAGCAGAATTTGATACCTATGCAAAAGGTTTGAAATGGCAATTGATTGAAAATAGAATTATCAAAGACAATAACATTTCTGTTTCAAATGATGAAGTAGTTGAACACACAAAAGAGTTGATTTTAGAACAATTTGGGCGTATGGGACAATCTCCAATGAACGATGCTGAATTGAATGATACTGCAAAACGTGTGTTGGCAAATCAAGAAGAAGCAAAAAAAATTCACGAAAAATTATACGGACAAAAAGTAATGACCTTATTTAAAACCAAGTTTACATTGGAAAACAAAGAGGTTGCTTATGATGAATTTTTTAATTCTGCCAAATAGTCAATTAAAAATTTGAGGTTCAATAATTGATTTGTAACTTTAAACTTTAAACATTTATAAACTATAAATTTAAAATTATGTTCGACAATAATGAATTTAGAAAATACGCTGTAAAGCACAGAGGAATTAGTGGAAACACATTTGATTCTTATACCAAACATAACATTTCAAATATGACACCTTACATTATTGAAGAGCGTCAATTGAATGTTGCACAAATGGATGTTTTCTCACGTTTGATGATGGATCGCATCATTTTCTTGGGAACAGGAATTGATGACCAAGTGGCAAATATTATTCAAGCACAGTTGCTTTTTTTACAATCAACAGATGCAAAAAAAGATATTCAAATTTATTTGAATTCTCCAGGAGGCTCTGTTTATGCGGGTTTAGGAATTTATGATACAATGCAATACATTGCACCAGATGTAGCAACTATCTGTACAGGAATGGCGGCATCAATGGGAGCAGTACTAATGTGTGCAGGAGCAAAAGGAAAACGTGCTGCTTTGAAACATGCACGTGTAATGATTCATCAGCCAATGGGCGGTGCCGAAGGACAAGCTTCTGATATTGAAATCACAGCAAAAGAAATTCAAAAATTGAAAAAAGAATTGTACGATATTATTGCTGTACATAGCGGACAAACGTATGAAAAAGTGTGGGCTGATAGCGACCGTGATTACTGGATGACATCGGAAGAAGCAAAAGCTTACGGAATGGTTGATGAAATTTTATTGAGAACAAAATAAGTGTTCAATCAACTAAAAAATAAATGGTTAATGGCTTCTGTTATTAACCATTTATTTTTCAAGAAGGTTTAAATTTTTCTAATAAAATATTTTCACATATCACCCCTATGGGGTTTAAATTTTTGGAAATACTTTGTTTTTTCTACCAATATATTGCCCTTACAGGGCAAAACTTCGTAGGGGTTAAATGTTGGTAATTTTTTTCTACCAATATATTTGCTCCTAAAGAGCTTAACTCCGTAGGAGTTATATGTTGGTAGCAGATAAAAATTAAAAACAATATGAAGCTCCGTAGGAGCGACATATAAAAACATTAATCATAAATAACCTTTGCGGTAAAAACTAAAATGGCAAAAGAAGATAAAGAAATAAAATGTTCGTTTTGTGGACGCACAAAAAAAGATGCAGAAATATTGATAGCTGGAATCACAGGTCATATATGCAATCAATGCGTTACACAAGCACAAACAATTGTTCGCGATGAAATTAGCCAGCGAACCACTTCGCCATTTAATGCATTGACATTATTAAAACCAATTGAAATAAAAAATCACTTGGATGAATATATTATTGGGCAAGATGAAGCAAAGAAAACGCTTTCGGTTGCGGTGTATAATCATTATAAACGATTGATGCAAACGCAATCAAAAACGTCATCGAAAGATGAAATTGAAATTGAAAAATCAAATGTGATAATGGTGGGAGAAACGGGAACAGGAAAAACATTGTTGGCACGTACCATTGCAAAAGTTTTGAATGTACCTTTCTGTATTGCCGATGCAACAGTGCTTACAGAGGCAGGTTATGTTGGCGAAGATGTAGAAAGTATTTTAGCACGTTTGTTACAAGCAGCTGATTTTGATGTTACAGCAGCCGAAAGAGGAATTGTTTTTATAGATGAAATTGATAAAATTGCTCGTAAGAGCGATAATCCTTCTATCACACGTGATGTGTCTGGAGAAGGTGTTCAGCAAGGTTTATTGAAATTATTAGAAGGTTCTGTTGTGGGCGTTCCACCGCAAGGAGGCAGAAAACATCCTGAACAAAAATTGGTACAAGTAAACACAAAAAATATTTTATTCATTTGCGGTGGTGCATTTGATGGTGTTACACGACATATTGGAAACCGCCTAAATACGCAAGCTATCGGATATGGTATTAATAAAAATGGAGAAGTGGTTGATAAAGATAATTTACTACAATATGTTTCGCCACAAGATTTAAAATCATTTGGTTTAATTCCCGAATTAATTGGTCGTTTGCCTGTGCTAACGTATTTGAATCCTTTGGATGCAGAGACATTGCGAAGAATTTTAAGTGAGCCTAAAAATGCGTTGATAAAACAATACACACATTTATTTGAAATAGATGGAGTGAAAATTACTTTTGAAAAAGGTGTGTTGGATTTAATTGTGGAAAAAGCATTGGAATTCAAATTAGGTGCTCGTGGTTTGCGCTCTATCTGCGAAGCTATTATGACAGATTTAATGTTTGATACACCTTCTGATGTTTCAGTAAAATTAATAAACGTAACGCTTCGTTATGCAAAAGATAAACTGAAAAAATCTACACTAAATAAATTAAAAGTAGCATAAAATTTATTTCGTTTTATCTTCCCAATTTTTAAAAATGGTGCTTCTTGCAGAGCTTTCAACTCCTTTGTCATAAAGGTCATCGCCAAATTTATTTTTTTCGCCAGTTTTGGTGTAGCTTTTTATTACCAAATAAAAACTACAATGAACTTTATCTTTGAACGAACAAACAATTTCATTCAGATAATAATTGTCTTTAAAAAAATTAATATCAGGAGTAAAATCGCTGGTTGAATAACCATCTTCAATGGTTAAAAATTTTAATCTCACTGTTTCTTTTTTTGAATATTTTTTTTGAAATTCTTTAGTGTTTGGAAGAAATTTCTTGTAAGCAAACATCACGTCTTCATCATCTCCAAAACGGTGCAATTCTACTTGGAGCAAATCTTGCTTTTTCATTTCATCGTTCAAATAAATTTCAACTCCCATTTCTGGAATTTTTCTGCAATTCACAACTAAATTTTCTGGAATTTCTGTTTTAAAATTATTTGTGAATAAGCGTGGTTTCCCAACCAGTTGAGGTTCTTGAAGCGAATTTTTTTTTGAAACGAAACTGAAGCAAAAAAATGGAACAATGAAAAATAAAAAAAATTTGATTTTCATTTTTTGATTTTTTTATCGCCAACAGGCATAATAACAAGTAATCAATTACAATGTAATATTGTAAGTACTACCATTAATTGTTACAGTTGCAGCATTGTCGCAAGCACCGTTTCCAAAATCAAGAAAACGTGGTGCGACATTTTGTGGAGTAATAGTGAATGAACCACTTTCAATCCATTGACAATTAAGGGCTACACGCAATGCAGTGTTTATGGTTACTGTAAATGTATTTCCATTTAAAGCTCTACCATCTGCCGAACCAGTTATTAAATAAACATCATCCCAAGGGTCGAACAACGTACTTTCTCCTGCAATCCATTCGCGTGTGCGAGTGGAGTTCCAAGTAATAGTTCCTTTTGATGTTGTGATACTTGCATTTTGCACATTGATGCTATATGTTAAATTTCCTGAACTATTGTGTCCATTGTTAGTAATGGTGTGTGTTCCCACGGTTATTAAATTATCGTTGTGATAATAATTTTGTAACGTAATTGTAATCACGGTTAATGAATCGCGGTAACGACCTGTAAAGCTTGCATAAATTTTTCCTCTTCTGTAATTTCCATCATGGCACAAACAGTTTGTCGTTCCATAATCAATAGTTAATGTTTTGGGCCAAGAGTTTGTTCCAATAGAATCTACGGTGAAGGTTGCACAACTTGAAGCACGAAGCAAAGAAGTAGAATCTGTAAATTCCCCTATGGATTTGAATATTCCAGCAAAAGCATTTTCTGCTATTGAATTGTCGCTTGCTGAAGTGGTGTCTTTGTCTTCATCTCTGTCGGATTTTTTACAGCTACTATAAATTAAACTGAAAAACAAAACAACAGCAAACGAGAGAATAATTTTTTTTGTTTTCATTGTAAAATATTTTTTCTTGTTAAATCAAATTTAATGTTTTTTTAGAAATTCTAAAAAAGAATAATTGTATTTGTTTTTTTCATCTGCTTCACAATCCTTTTGGTTTATGAGTTTCCAATCATTAAAATTTAATTCCATAAAAAATGCATCGCCATCAAATGTGTGATGAATTTTTGTGAGATAAATTTTATCTACTAAATGTAAACTTTGTTTGTAAATTTCGGCACCACCAATTATAAATATTTCTTCATCGTTTGTTTGCTTTGCTTTTTCAATAGCATCTTCAATTGAGCCAACAACAGTAGCTCCAGTGGCAATGTAATTTTTATTACGAGTAATTACAATGTTTGTTCTATTTGGTAAAGGGCGAAATTTTTCAGGAATAGATTCGTAATTTTTTCTTCCTGTGATTACACAATGACCTGTTGTTTTTTCTTTAAAAAATTTCATATCGGCAGGCAAATGCCAAATCAATGTATTGTTTTTTCCAATGACATTATTTTCTGCAACCGCTACAATTATACTTATGTTCATTGGTCATTAAAGATTAGTCATTAGGTAATACATGTTAAAGAGATGCTTTACCAATGGATTTTATATAAGCGTTTAGTTTAATATGAATTAATTCAAGTTTAGATTGTTTCATTTTTAATTTTTTCAGTTATGCCTAATGACCAATAAACTAAACTGCAACTGCTGCTTTTATGTGTGGATGAGGATCGTAGCCTTCAAGTGTAAAATCTTCAAATTTAAAATCAAAAATATTTTTTATTTCTGGATTTATTTTCAATGTTGGCAACTTGCGAAAGTCTCGTGATAATTGAAGTTTAGCTTGTTCAATATGGTTGGAATACAAATGTGCATCGCCCAATGTATGAATAAATTCACCCAATTTTAAATCACAAACTTGCGCTATCATCATCGTGAGAATTGCATACGAAGCAATATTGAAAGGTACTCCAAGAAATATATCAGCACTACGTTGATACAATTGACAACTTAATTTTCCATCGGCAACATAAAATTGAAAAAATGCATGGCAAGGAGGCAATTTCATTTTGTCTATTTCACCAACATTCCAAGCACTCACAATCATTCTTCTACTATCGGGATTATTTTTTATTTGATTTACTACTTGGGTAATTTGGTCAATGCTACGTCCATCGGTAGCTTGCCAACTGCGCCATTGCGAACCATACACAGGTCCCAGATTTCCTTCTGCATCAGCCCATTCGTCCCAAATGCTTACTCCATTTTCTTTTAAATATTTAATATTTGTTTCGCCTTTCAAAAACCAAAGTAGTTCGTGCAAAATAGATTTCATATGAACTTTTTTGGTAGTCATCATCGGAAATCCTTCTTGTAAATCGAAACGCATTTGATAACCAAAAACGCTTATTGTTCCTGTTCCTGTTCGGTCTGTTTTGGTTGCACCTTTTTCTAAAACATGGCGCATTAAATCGTGGTATTGTTTCATAGTGAGAATTACGAATTTTTACAAATTTACTAATCTGTGATTGTTCTATTGATATGAAACAATTTGATTTTTCAATTTAATATCAACAAAAAATGAAAAGGAAAAACTAATGATTGACGTTTTGAATTTCTTCAGGATTGTGTTTGTGTTTGAAGAAAACTGCAAATGCAATTGCAATTAGCAAAGCATAAATTGTAAACGAAATCCAAATAGATTGCCAATCTTTCGTTCCGTTAGAAGTGAAATATTTATCAATTGCAAAGCCACTTACCGAACTTCCAATGATGGCTCCAAATCCGTTGGTCATCATCATAAACAAGCCTTGTGCGCTCGAACGAATTTTTGAATCGGTAGATGTTTCAATAAATAAAGAGCCTGAAATATTGAAAAAATCAAATGCCATTCCGTAAACAATACAGGACATAATAATCATCCACAAACCGCCCGATGGATTTCCAAATGCAAACAATCCAAAACGCAATACCCAAGCAAACATTGAAAATAGCATTACTTGTTTTATACCAAATCGTTTCAAGAAAAATGGAATTGCCAAAATAAAAAGTGTTTCGGAAATTTGAGAGATGGACATAATGATGGTTGAATATTTTACAACAAATGAATTTTCATAGGCTGGAATTTTTGCAAAGTCCGAAAGAAAAGCATCGCCATACATGTTTGTCAGTTGCAATGCGGCTCCCAAGAACATGGAAAAAATAAAAAACAATGCAATTTTATAAGTGCCAAAAAGTTTGAATGCATCTAAACCTAACTTTTGCGCCAATGTTGATTTTTCGGAAATCAGTTTTTGTGGTGGACATTTTGGTAAAAAAAAAGAATAAATTCCTAACGCAACAGCTGCAACAGCCGAGATATAAAACATATTGGCTGAAGCTTTGTTTCCCGATAAATTTGTTAACCACATTGCTACTATAAAACCAATAGTTCCCCACACTCGAATTGGTGGAAATACTTTAATTACATCAAATTCGTTGTTTTTTAAAATAGTATATGCAATGGAATTGGACAATGAAATAGTGGGCATATAACAAAGCATAGCCATAAAAATTACCCAAAAAAATGAACTCGGATTATCAACTTGAGGAATGTAGCAAAGAATTAAACCACCCAAAATATGCAAGATTCCATAAAGTTTTTCGGCATTTATCCATTTGTCAGCAACAATTCCAGTAAGTGCTGGCATTAGTATAGATGAAAGTCCTAATGTGGAAAAGATAGCGCCAAATTCAGCACCACTCCATTGTTTGGTAGCAAACCAATAATTTCCAACAGTAATTAACCAAGCTCCCCAAACAAAAAATTGAAGAAAACTCATTAATGTAAGGCGACTTTTAATGCTCATGGTTTTAAAATTTTAAATTAGAACTCAAAATTTATAACTCATAATTACTTTTTTGCTTTATGATTTTTTTCTGTTGTTCAATTCATCGCGTATGCGAGATGCTTTTTCATAATCTTCGTCAGACAAAGCCACATCGAGCATTTGCTTTAATTCTTCGGTTGATTTTTTCAAATAATCATTCACATCTGCTTCAACAACATCAGTTGCAGTTTCGGTATCATTTGCTGCAGCAAGTGCTTCGTCATCTAAAATAATTCCAGCTTGAGATAAAATAAATTCGTATGTATTTATAGGACAATTAAATCGCACAGCCACAGCAATTGCATCAGATGTACGAGCATCTATCTCTACTTTCTTTTCGGCATTGCTACAAATAATTTTTGCGAAAAAAATTCCTTCCACCAAATTGTAAATCAAAATTTCGCTTACTCTAATCTCAAATCCTTCGGCAAAACTTTTAAATAAATCGTGTGTGAGTGGACGACTTGGAGTCATTTTTTCTAACTCAATAGCAATTGCTTGTGCTTCAAAACCACCAATGATAATTGGTAATCTACGTTTTCCTTTTGCTTCGCCAAGCACAAGTGCGTAAGCTCCTGTTTGAGTTTGACTATATGATAATCCTACAATTTCTAATTTTACTTTTTTCACTATTATGTTTTTTACCGCAGAGTCCGCAAAGAATTTACGCAGAGAACGCAGAAGTAAATATAAAAAATAATTTTTAGTTTTCTCACTTATCGTCCCTCTCTTTTGGAGAGAGAATTAAAGTGTGAGGCTTATTTATTTGCTTTGAAAGTTTTTACTGCAGTTATTAATTTTGGAACAATTTCAAAGGCATCGCCAACAATACCATAATCAGCCGATTTGAAAAACGGTGCTTCTTTATCTGAATTAATTACAACAATTGTTTTACTTCCGTTTACTCCAGCCAAATGTTGAATTGCTCCAGAAATTCCAATAGCAATGTATAAGTTGGGGCGAATAGCAACTCCTGTTTGACCAACATGTTCGTGATGTGGGCGCCAGTGCATATCGGCAACTGGACGAGAACAAGCTGTTGCTGCTCCAAGTTCTTTTGCTAATTCTTCTATCATTCCCCAATTTTCTGGTGCTTTCATTCCACGCCCTGCTGATACTACTAATTCAGCATCTGGTAAGTTTAATTCGGTGGTTACTTTTTTTACTTCTTTAACTTTTATTGGAGAAGTGATGTTGTCTAAATTAACTGCAAAATCAACCACCTCCGCAGTTCCATCTGCAAGTGTTACTGCAAATGAATTTGGCAATAATGATATTATTTTTTTAGCCGAATGGATAGCATACATTGCTGTTGCTTTTCCCGAAAACACATTTTTCTTTACAGTAAATGTGTCGCCTGAAATAACAGGATTATCAACTGCTCCAGCAACAATGCCTGCTTTTAGTTTTGCAGCAATGCGTGGTGCTACTTCTTTTCCTGTAAAATCGTGAGAGAAAATAATGATGCTTGCATTTTCAGCAACAGCAACTTGTTCAATAGCTGCTGCTAAATATTGTCCATCAAAATTTGAGAGTTTGTCATTTTTTAATTTCAATATTTTTTTTGCTCCTGCTTTTCCAATATCTGTAAAATCAGCATCTCCAACAACCATTGCAGTTGCAGTTGTATTCATTTGTGAAGCAATTCGGCTTCCGTAATTAACGGCTTCTAAAGAAGATTTTTTGATTTTACCTTTTGCTATTTCGGTGTATATTAAAACTGACATATAGTATATTGTTAAATTATTTTATTATTAATGAATTAAATTACTTTCGCTTCTGTATGTAACAATTCAATTAATTTTTCTGGTGTTGAAGCATCAATAAATTTACATTCTGTTCTTCCTTTTGATAATTCATAAGATGTAATAGTTGTTAATTTATCGGCTGTTGCTGGTGCAACAACTGTAAGTGGTTTTGTACGAGCAGCCATAATTCCACGCATGTTTGGAATTCGTGCTTCTGCCATTCCTTTGTTTGCTGATAAAACCAATGGTAAAGCACATTCAAGTACTTCTGTTCCACCATCAATATCGTGCTCAATGGTTGCAACATTATTTGCAATATCCAATTTTGTTGCCAATGAAACAAATGGTAAATTCATCAATTCGGCAAGCATAGCTCCAACCATAGAACCATTGTAACTAATGGTTTCTTTACCAGCCATTATCAAATCAAAACCTTTATCTTTTGCATAAGCAGCAATTTGTTCAGCCGCAGCAAAAGCATCATTTGGTTCAGCATCAATGCGCACAGCATCATCTGCACCTATTGCCAATCCTTTTCTGATAGTAGCTTCGCTATCGGCAGCACCAACGTGAATAATGGTTACATTTCCTCCTTGTGCTTCTTTCAATTCCAATGCACGAACAAGTGCATACCACTCATCATAAGGATTGATTACAAACTGAACACCAGCCGAATTAAAAGTAGTATCATTGTTAGCAAAACTAATTTTAGTAGTTGTGTCGGGCACATTACTAATACAAACTAATATTTTCATAAAAAATTAAATTTATTATTATTCCATGTTGTCATTTCGAGCGGAGTCGAGAAATTTTTAAACGAAGCGCAAATTTAACAATATCTGCTATATAAAAAAATGAATTTTATTAGTCTATAAATCTATTTCATTTACCATACTAACTGAATAAAAATAGGATTAAAGAACTTGTTTTTGTTCAATTGCAATAAAATAGCTACCTTTGAAATCTCATTGAGAATAAAAGATACTACCAACCAAAATTAGATTAGATGGAATACAATACTAGTCTGCCAAAAATGATAATCCCTGAATATGGCAGAAACATTCAAAAAATGCTTGATTTTGCAATAACAGTTGCTGATAAAGAAGAGCGTAACAAAGTGGCTCGTGCAATTATTGATGTGATGGGACAATTAAATCCGCACTTGCGTGATGTTACCGATTTTAAACACAAATTGTGGGATCATTTATTTATCATTTCTGATTTTCAATTAGATGTTGATTCGCCTTATCCAAAGCCAACACGTGAAACTTTTCAAACAAAACCTGAATTGTTGAAATATCCAAGCAATGATATTCGTTACAAACATTATGGAAAAACAATTGAAAACATTATTGAAAAAGCAAAACAATATCCTGATGGAGATGAGAAAAACGAATTGATAAATCAAATTGCCAATTTGATGAAACGCTCTTACTTGAACTGGAATAGAGATAGTGTGAATGATGAAGTAATTTTAAAACAATTGGAAGAATTATCGAAAGGACAATTACATGCTGACCGCTCCATGTTGAGAAGCACACAAACATTTGTTCCTCGTACTTCAAATACAAATACACAACATCGCGATAAAAAAAGAACAAACAACAATGGCGGAAAACAAAACGGTGGCTCGCAACATCGCAATAATAATAACAATCAAAAATTTAAACGAAAACCGTTTTAAGTAATTTTATTCTTTTATAAATTTTTTACTCTTAACCTGTGTTGAGCCTGACGAAACATCGAGGAATCTAACTTGCACAAAATAAATTCCTGCTCTCAAACTACTCACATCAATACTAATTTCTAATGACTTATTACTAATGGCTAATGACTTTACTTCTTCTCCCAACAAATTATATACCCTCACTTCTTCAATTTGAAATTTGTAATCTGTAATCTGAAATTTTCCATCATTTGGATTCGGATATATTTTTAATTCCTCATTCTTAATTACTAATTGATTTATTCCTGTTCCTGTAATCGTATAACAAGTAGACGTGTCAGTACACCCATTTGATGTTATTGCTACTGCATAATTACCGTTAGAGCTCGATGCAAATATTTGATTGATTTCATTTGTAATTGGAGCAAAACCATTATCACAATCTAACCACTGATAATTTGCTCCAACAGTTGTTGCTGTTAAAATATTTCCATTTTGTGTTACAGAACTATCAATATTGATAATAGTAAGGTTTATTGTCATTATACTATCACAGCCTTTTGAATTTGGAATAGTATCGTGATAGATACCTGTTGATGCCCAAGTATAATTCCCACTCGGTGAAATATAGCTGTCGCAAACTGTAATCGTTTTAGAACTTGCTGAACTATTAATTGTAAGATTCACACTAATGATACTATCGCATCCAGTAGCGTTTGGAATTACATCTTGGTATGTACCTGTTGAAGTCCAGATTTGATTGCCACTTGGCGAAGTATAACTATTACAGGCTATTGGGTTAATAGACGAAAATGTTGAAGTTGCACAAGATAATTTTGCTAGATAAACATCATATCTACCTGCAGACAACAAGGTAGTGTTACCAAAATTAATACTACTATTGTCAAAATAATTTCCAGTTACATAAACATTACCATTAATATCTACACTTATTCCAGAACCATTATCAATAAAAACTTCTCCCACACTTATTGCCCAAGCCAATGAACCAAGGCTAGTATATTTTACAACAAATACATCTTTTGTATTTGCATAACCATTATTATTCAGGGTGATGAAGCCTGTGCTAATATTACCAAAAGTGATATTACTACCAACAAAAAAACCTGTTACATAAACATTGCCGTTCGCATCTGTAGTTATCCCCATACCACAATCATCAGTCATGGGAGGAATTCCCCCCATACTACTTTGCGACCAAACAACATTACCAAGTGTGTTATACTTCACAACTATTACATCGTCTCCTCCCGCACTATTGTACGAATAAGCAGAAACAAAAACATTTTCATTTGCATCCGCCTTAATACCACCAGCAAAATCATAAGAAGTTCCACCAAAACTTTTCGCCCACATAAAATCTCCTAAAGGGTCATACTTTACCACAAAAATATCTGCGCAATTTCCAAAAGCACCAGTACAACCAGCATTTACTAAAGTAGTAGTATCAAAAACAATACTATCATTCGAAAAAGTTCCTGTTATATATATGTTACCAGCTAAATCAGCACTAATTCCATCAACAAAACCATAGCTTGTTGCTTTTTTTGCCCAAATAACATTACCATTAGGGTTATATTTAACAATAAAAATCCCCCCTCCTGTTAGTGTAGTTGTGCCAAAAATGGCGCTTTCAGAAAAAGTTCCTGCAATACAAACATTTCCAAAATTGTCTGTAGTAATACCTCCGATATACTTCTCTTTATTACCACCTGCACTTTTCGCCCAAAGCACATTCCCAGTAGAATCATATTTTACAACAAAAATATTATAATAACTATTACCAATCAGTAAAGTAGTATCTAAAGTTATATTAGAACTAACAAAAGCACTCGCCAAAAACACATTTCCGTCAATATCAGTAGAAATATTAACGCCCGTGCCACAAACTGTACTCCAAATTTTTGCTCCTACACTTTTTGCCCACAAAACATTTCCTGTGGCATCATATTTTGCAATAAAAATATCTGAGTAGTTCCCATCAGTATTTACATTTGTTAAAGTGTAGCTACCAAAAACTATTGTAGGGCTAGAAAATTCTCCTGCGATATATACATTTCCAGAAGCATCAGTGGCTGAACTTGTTCCACTATCATTAGTGCCCCCTCCTGCACTTTTCGCCCACTCCCAACTTGGTACTTGTGCAATAGCATTAATTGAAGATGCTATTATTGCTATTAGAAATAATATTTTTTTCATTTTTTTTATAGTTCGAGTATTTAAAACAAAGCTATAAAAATAATTTACATAAAAAAATTACAAGCTATTAAAACAAAAAATAGTTCCTAAAAAAGAAAAACACAACTCTTCATTCCCACAGGCGTGTAAGCCTGAAAAGGTAGCGGGGGCTTGCCAGCTTGTGCGTTAGCCGATGACCTTTTCTTGAATTTTTGTTTCTTTTGTTTCAAGACAAAAGAAAAGAGAAAAATAAATTACTACCCATACAATATTTTTCCTCAACTATCCATTCTAAAAACAAATTCAAAAATTCAACAACCTACTATTAACAATCTTTAGTTGGTAAAATCTATTCACAGGCTTTTATTCAAGAACGATTTAATTCTTACTTCGTATTAAATATTCAACAATCAAATCAATCAAAAAATGAGTGTATTCGAAATCATTGGCGGAACAAAATTAAAAGGAGAAATTACTCCTCAAGGTGCAAAAAATGAAGCACTACAAATTTTATGTGCAGTATTACTTACTCCCGAAAAGGTTACCATTAGTAACATTCCAGATATTGTAGATGTAAACAAATTGATTGATTTGCTAGGCGATTTAGGTGTGAAGATTGAAAAAACAGCACACGAAGAATATACCTTTCAAGCCGATGATGTGAATGTTGATTTTTTAAACTCCGAAGAATTTAAAAAGAAAGGCGGCAGCCTGCGAGGTTCTATAATGATTGTTGGTCCATTGCTTTCCCGATTTGGAAAAGGCTATATTCCAAAACCAGGTGGCGATAAAATTGGAAGAAGAAGATTGGATACACACTTTATTGGTTTTCAAAATTTAGGAGCAAAATTTATTTACGATGAAGGAAATGATTTTTACAAAGTAGAAGCAAAAAATTTAAAAGGTTGTTACATGTTGCTCGATGAAGCATCCGTAACAGGAACGGCAAACATAATAATGGCGGCAGTTTTAGCCGAAGGCAGAACAACCATATTCAATGCTGCTTGCGAACCGTATATCCAGCAATTATGCAAAATGCTCAACAGCATGGGCGCAAAAATTACAGGCATTGGTTCCAACTTATTGTTCATTGATGGAGTAGAAAAAATGCATGGTTGCACACATCGCATGTTACCCGATATGATTGAAATAGGCAGTTTTATTGGTATGGCAGCAATGACACAATCGGAAATTACAATTAAAAATGTAGCCTATGATGAGTTAGGAATTATTCCAAATACTTTTCAGCGATTAGGAATAAAAATGGAACGCAGAGGCGATGATATCTTTATACCCGAACAAGACCACTATGAAATTGACACCTTCATTGATGGTTCCATACTTACTATTGCCGATGCTATTTGGCCCGGATTAACACCCGATTTGTTGAGCATCATTTTAGTTGTAGCCACACAAGCCAAAGGCACCGTGCTTATTCATCAAAAAATGTTTGAAAGTCGTTTATTTTTTGTCGATAAACTAATTGATATGGGCGCACAAATTATACTTTGCGACCCGCACCGAGCAACAGTAATTGGGTTGAATCACCAACATCGTTTAAAAGGAATATCAATGACTTCGCCAGATATACGTGCAGGAGTATCGTTGCTGATTGCCGCACTTTCGGCAAATGGAAAAAGTACAATTCATAATATAGAACAAATTGACAGAGGTTATCAAAACATTGATATTCGTTTGCAAAAACTTGGCGCACAAATTGTAAGAAAATAGTTATCTTTGAAAATCAAATTTTTAAACAAACTACTTTTACCCAATTCAATATTCTATACATTATGAAAAAAATAAATATTTTATTAGCACTTGCAGCAGTATCCATTTTAGCTTTTGGTTTTATACAAGGTGGTAAAAAAACGCCTGCTGTAATAGGCACAGCTGTTGGAAATGAAGCACCCGAATTAAAATTTAATAACCCCGAAGGAAAACAAATTTCACTTTCGGCTTTAAGAGGAAAAATTGTATTATTGGATTTTTGGGCATCATGGTGCGGACCGTGTCGCAGAGAAAATCCAAATGTGGTAGTAGCATACAACAAATATAAAGATGCTAAATTTAAAACTGCAAAAGGTTTTACAGTAATGAGCGTTTCACTCGACCAAAACAAACAAGCTTGGATAAATGCTATTGTAAATGATGGTTTGGTATGGGACAATCACATGAGCGATTTAGGTGGTTGGCAATCGCAAACAGCAGCAATATATGGTGTACAATCTATTCCTGCACCATTTTTACTTGACGAAAATGGAATTATCATTGCTTCAGGAGGAGGAATTCGTGGCGAAGGATTAGAAATGGAATTAAACAAATTGTTGAAATAATATTTTTATAAAACTTTATTTTTAAAAGACAGAACAAAATGTTCTGTCTTTTTTTTGTTTCAATATTTTTCTATTTGATAAAAAATTACAGAAAATTAAACGAAAAAACAGTTTGCAAATTTTTCACTCACTAATAATTTTCTACCAATATGCCAATTTGTCTTTTTATCTTTGGTGGCAAATAATTTGAGTAGCGTATTCACACAAAAATACAATGGTAAAAATTAAAAATATATTTAAGAAAATGAACACTGAAAAGGACGAAATTGCAAACGAAGAAAACGCAAACAACGAAGAGCAAAAACCAATCGAAGAAACACAACCTATTGACGAAAAAGAAAAACAAATAGTCGAGCTAAAAACAAAGGCGGATGAACTAAATGATAAGTATTTACGCTTGTATTCGGAGTTTGATAATTTTCGTAAACGCTCAGCAAAAGAAAAAATAGATTTAATTCAAACCGGTGGCGAAGATGTGTTTAAAAGCATGTTGCCAATTATTGATGATTTTGAAAGAGCTATAAAATCAAATGCTGAAACAAATGATGTGAAAGCAATAAACGATGGTATAAATTTAATTTACAATAAATTCAAATCTACACTTACCGCAAAAGGTTTGCAAGAAATGAAGTCGCATGGTGAAACGTTTGATGCTGATATTCACGAAGCTATTACCAATATTCCTGCTCCAAGCGATGATATGAAAGGTAAAATTGTGGATGAACTTGAAAAAGGATACATGCTTAATGGAAAAATTATTCGTTACGCAAAAGTGGTGATTGGAAATTAATTGATTTGCTGATATAGAAAATTAGTAGATGTGCTAATGCCAACAATACAACAATATCTCAATATAACACAATAACAACAAAACAGATTAGATGAGTAAAAGAGATTATTACGAACTATTAGAAGTTGCAAAAAATGCAAGTGCTGACGAAATAAAAAAAGCATATCGCAAAATGGCAATTAAATATCATCCCGATAAAAACCCTGGTGATAAAGCTTCGGAAGAAAAATTTAAAGAAGCAGCCGAAGCCTATGAAGTATTAAGCAATCCTGAAAAGAAACAACGCTACGACCAATATGGACATGCTGGGCTTGGCGGTAATCAAGGTTTTGGTGGAGGTGGACATGGTGCGCAAGGATTTAATATGGAAGATATTTTTAGCCAATTCGGAGATATATTTGGTGGACACTTTGGTGGTGGCAGTTTTGGTGGAGGCAGAAGCGGAAGAAGAGTAAATCGTGGTTCTAATTTACGAGTGAAAGTAAAACTTAACTTATCGGAAATTGCAAACGGAGTTGAGAAAAAAATAAAAGTAAACAAGTACGTTGCTTGCAAACCTTGCAGTGGAACAGGCGCACAAAATGGTTCGGCAATGAATACTTGTGCTACTTGTAGAGGTGCTGGACAAATTACCCGAATGACTCAAACCATACTTGGTGCAATGCAAACAGCGAGTACTTGTCCAAGTTGTGGAGGCGAAGGAAAAACAATTACAGACAAATGTACTTCTTGCCATGGCGATGGAATTGTGCGCGAAGAAGAAGTAATTTCAATTAATATTCCAGCAGGTGTTGCCGAAGGAATGCAATTGTCGGTAGGCGGAAGAGGCAATATGGGCGCACGTGGTGGCGTTGCTGGAGATTTAATTGTAGTTATAGAAGAAACAGAAGATGAATTTTTGAAACGCGATGGCATGCATTTATTTTATGACCATTACATCACTTTTGTAGATGCCACATTGGGAACTCAAATAGAGGTGCCAACAGTAGATGGAAAAGCAAAAGTGAAAATTGATGCTGGCACACAAAGCGGAAAAGTATTGCGATTAAAAGGCAAAGGTTTGCCCGATGTAAACAGCTATTCGCGTGGAGATATATTGGTAAACATCAACGTGTGGACACCACAAAATCTTACAAAAGACGAAAAGAAAATTTTAGAAGGATTGAAAGATGCAGAGAATTTTAAACCACATCCAGCAAAAAATCAAAAAAGTTTTTTTGAACGAATGAAACAATATTTTGAATAAAAAATAAAACGAATGAGCACTATTCTTTCCGCACAAAACATAGTAAAGCGATATGCTACACACACAGCATTGAATGATGTATCAGTTGAAATTCCTTCGCAAAGTATTTTTGGGTTGTTAGGACCAAACGGTGCAGGAAAAACTTCTCTCATCAGAATTATTAATCAAATAACAGGACCCGATAGTGGTTCTGTTTTTTTTGAAGGAGAACATCTTTCGCAAAAACACATTGAAAATATTGGTTACTTACCCGAAGAACGTGGTTTGTATAAAAAAATGGACGTGGGCGAACAAGCTTTGTATTTGGCACAATTAAAAGGAATGAAAAAAGCTGAAGCAAAGAAAAAATTAAAATATTGGTTCGAAAAATTTGAAATAGATGCTTGGTGGAATAAAAAAGTGGAGGAGCTTTCAAAAGGAATGCAACAAAAAGTTCAGTTCATTGTAACTGTTTTGCACGAACCCAAATTATTGATATTAGATGAACCTTTCAGCGGTTTTGATCCTATTAATGCAAACCTAATCAAAAATGAAATTTTGCATTTAAAACAACAAGGTTCTACCATTTTATTTTCAACACACAATATGGGTTCTGTTGAAGAGTTGTGCGATAACATTGCACTTATTAATAAATCAAAAAAAATAGTAGATGGTTCGGTAAAAGAAATTCGTAAACAATATAAAACAAATACTTACGAACTTGAATTTACAGGCAATATGATGGGTTTTACCAATGCAATGTGGGCAGGAGCAGAGCTTTTAGAAAATACTACTGATGGAGAATTAAATAAAGTGAAAGTAAGATTGATAGGAAAAACAACTTCCAATGATTTGTTACAAAGTATTATTCCTGTTGCACAAATTCAATCTTTTAAAGAAATTGTACCGAGTATGAATGATATTTTTATTTCAAAAGTAAATGAAGGTAATGCATTGGGAACACAAAGTAATTTTACAGAATAGTTTTTAGTTTAAAGAAAATAAAAAAATGAATAAAATTCTTCTCATCATCAAACGAGAATATCTTTCGAGAGTAAAGAAAAAATCATTTATAATTATGACTATTCTTGGACCAATTCTTATGGCAGGAATTATGGTTGTTCCAATTTGGCTTTCGATGCAAAAAACAGAACAACAAAAAATTGAAGTGATTGATGAAAGCTATTTAATAAAAGGTTTAATTCCCGAAAAAGATGAAATTCATTTTGATTATCCACCTATAACATTGGATGATGCCACTCGTGGTTTCTACGATACAGGTTATGATGCTATTTTATGGATTCCAAAAAATATTTTAGAAGGAGGAAAAGCAATTAAAATATTTTACAAAAAACAAATGGGAATTGGTACCGAAGAATATATTGGAACAACCATTGGTAAAATGATGTACGATGTAATTCTTGCCAAAAATAAAGTGGATTTGAATATTATAAAAGATGCTGAAATAAATTCGGAGCTAAAAGTAATTACCGAAAAATTGGAAACAACAGGCAAAAGCGAAAAAACAAACACAGGCTTGTATATGGCGCTTGGCTTGGGGGGTGGCATTTTGATTTATATTTTTATTTTCCTTTATGGAGTTCAAGTGATGCGTGGTGTAATGGAAGAAAAAACAAATCGTATTGTTGAAGTAATTCTTTCATCGGTAAAACCATTTCAATTGATGATGGGAAAAATTTTGGGTGTTGCATTGGTTGGCTTAACACAATTTTTGTTGTGGGTAATTTTAACTTTCACACTTTATTCTGTTGCCGCAATTACTGTGTTAAAAGATGTGGATATGAAACAAATTCAGCAGAAAGAACAAGTAATAAAAATTGGTGCTGATTTGAAATACACCGATATGAAAAAAATGGAAAAACCAAATATTGTTACCGAAGTAATGAACGATTTTAAATCGGTGGATATGGTAACTATTTTTTTATCATTCTTATTTTATTTTCTTGGTGGATATTTAATGTACAGTGCATTGTTTGCCGCGGTTGGCTCTGCTGTGGATAGCGAAGCCGACACACAACAATTTATGATGCCAATTACCATTCCACTCATTTTATCATTTGTAGTTGCACAAACAATTATTCAAAACCCCGAAAGCCCAATGGCATTTTGGTTTTCCATTATTCCACTTACATCACCTATTGTAATGATGGTACGTTTACCATTTGGTGTTCCTGCTTGGGAATTGGCTTTGTCAATGAGTTTATTAGTTGTTGGTTTTGTACTTACCACTTGGCTTGCCGCACGAATTTATCGTACAGGAATTTTAATGTATGGTAAAAAAGTTTCTTGGAAAGAACTTGGAAAATGGCTTTTTTATAAATGAAAAAGAAGCCCCACCCAACCTCCCCGAAGGGGAGGATAGCCAACTCACAATTTCAAACAAAGAATAATGGAGAACATTTATTTCCCTTTGGGGAGGCAAGAAGTGGCTCTTCTGTTGCAATAATAGATTTAGGAACTAACACATTTAATTTACTAATTGTAGAACTAAATCCTGATAAAACATACACTCATTTATTTCACACAAAAATTTCAGTAAAGCTTGGCGAAGGTGGAATTAACAGCGATTTTATTTATCCCATTCCATTTCAAAGAGGCATTGATGCTTTGCTTGAATACAAAAAAATAGTTAAAAAATACAATGTAGATAAAGTGTATGCTTTTGCCACATCGGCTATTCGTGGTGCTTCCAACGGAAAAGAGTTTGTTGCGAAAACAAAACAAGAAACAAATTATGATGTTCAAATTATTAGTGGGGACAAAGAAGCGGAGTTAATTTATTATGGAGTAAGAAGTGCTGTAAAAATGTCGAATAAAAATTCTTTAATTATTGATATTGGTGGAGGAAGTACCGAATTTATTATTGCAAATGAAGAAAAAATAATTTGGAAACAAAGTTTTTTATTAGGTGCTGCTCGGTTGTTAGAAAAATTTAATCCTTCAAATCCTATCACAGATGAAGAAATAATTGTATTGAAAAATTATTTATCGAATGAATTAAAACCATTGTTTGAAGCAGTAAAAAAATATTCGGTTACTGAACTTATTGGTTCTTCAGGTTCTTTTGATTCATTAGCCGAAATGATTGCACACAAATTTTACACTCCCGAAATTTTAGATAATAAAACAGAATATACTTTTAACATAGACGATTGTGCAACAATGTATGAAATCCTTATAAAGTCCACAAAAGAAGAACGATTGCAAATGAAAGGATTAATAGAGATGCGTGTTGATATGATTGTAGTTTCGAGTATTATTGTACATTTTATTATTACTTCATTTGAAATAAATAAAATGCGATTATCAACTTATGCACTTAAAGAAGGTGTGTTGCAGGAAATTATGAAAGGGAAATTATAAATTGTTGGTTAGTTGTTAGAATGGGTGCTAAATTTACGCATTGAAATATATAGATTAGTAAATTCGTAAAGATTTGATAGTTGAGAAATTTTAAAAATTGAAATAAAAATTATGGCAAAAATTTTAATCATTGATGATGAAAAAAGTATTCGTAAAACATTACGAGAAATTTTGGAGTATGAAAAATATCAAGTAGATGAAGCTGTTGATGGAGCAGAAGGATTGTCGTTCATTCAAAAAGAAAAATATGATATTATTCTTTGTGATATTAAAATGCCAAAAATGGATGGTATTGAAGTATTGGATAAAGCCTTGCAATTAGCTTCGGACACACCAATAGTAATGATTTCGGGACATGGAAATATTGAAACAGCTGTGGAAGCTGTGAAAAAAGGGGCATTTGATTTTATTGCAAAACCTCTTGATTTGAATCGCTTGCTTGTTACCATTCGCAATGCAATGGACAAATCAACACTTGTTACCGAAACAAAAGTGTTGAAGAAAAAGGTGAGCAAAACCTTTGATATGATTGGCGAATCGAAAGCAATTACGCAAATAAAAGAAATGATTGAACGTGTTGCCCCAACTGATGCACGTGTTTTAATTACAGGTGGAAATGGAAGTGGAAAAGAATTAGTTGCACGTTGGCTTCACGAAAAAAGTAATCGAGCAAATGCTCCATTGATAGAAGTGAATTGTGCAGCAATACCAAGTGAATTAATAGAAAGTGAATTATTTGGACATGAGAAAGGTGCTTTTACATCAGCCATTAATCAACGCAAAGGAAAATTTGAACAAGCCGAAGGCGGCACTTTGTTTATGGATGAAATTGGTGATATGAGTCTTTCGGCACAAGCAAAAGTATTGCGTGCATTGCAAGAAAATAAAATTACACGTGTTGGTGGAGAAAAAGAATTGAAAGTAAATGTGCGTGTGGTAGCGGCTACCAACAAAGATTTACAAAAAGAAATTGCAGCTGGAAATTTTCGTGAAGATTTGTATCACCGTTTGAGTGTTATTTTAATTCACGTTCCATCATTAAATGAACGCAAAGAAGATATTCCAATGCTTGCTGAACATTTTTTAAAAACGATTTGCGAAGAACATAGTATGCCTTCAAAAACCTTTAGCAAAGAAGCTATCAAAGAATTGCAAAAAATAAATTGGACAGGAAATATTCGTGAATTTAGAAATGTGGTAGAACGATTGATTATTTTATGCGATAAAATAATTACTGATAAAGATGTGATTGCGTATGCAAGACCATTGAAAAATTAATTGATATTATTAAAAAAAACGCCTCGTTAAATTTTTAACGAGGCGTTTTTTTATTTTCAAAAAAAAATTATTTCAATTTAAAAGCAGCTTTTACTTTCGCAACATAATCTAATTTTTCCCAAGTAAACAATTCAACTTTTAATGTTTTTGTTTTTCCGTCAGGCGAAGTAAATGTTTTTGTAACTACTTCATTTTTTCTTCCCATGTGTCCGTAAGCCGCAGTTTCACTGTATATTGGAGTGCGTAATTTAAAGCGTTGTTCAATAAAATATGGACGCATATCAAAAACAGATTCAACAATTTTTGCAATTTGTCCATCAGTCATTTTCACTTTTGAAGTGCCATAAGTGTCAATGAAAATACCCATTGGTTGAGCAACACCAATTGCATACGAAACTTGAACTAACACTTCGTTACAAACTCCAGCTGCAACCAAATTTTTTGCAATATGACGTGTAGCATAAGCTGCCGAACGGTCAACTTTTGAA
>JAYTXX010000180.1:0-6121 GCA_043742725.1 Bacteroidota bacterium
ATATTAAAATCACTTATATATGAAGATTTTGGTACAGCTTATGCTAATATAACTCAAATTAAATTAGATGGTGGCTTATCATTAGGTGATATTATTACAGAAATCCACGATATTCTAATAAATTATATTTTGAATAAATCGTCAAATGTTAAATATGTAAACCAAATAACAGACTCCCAATTGATATTTATTTTAGATAAATTGAGACAAATAGAAGCCAATCATTACTCCAACACAAATGAGAATATTCAATGTTCAGGATTAATTGGGATATTTAAAATAGCATTAAATATGTAAAAAATTGATTTATGAATAATATATAAAGGCAAATATATTAGTATATTACATTAATATATGACAGACACAGATGAATGGAATGTTGTTCAACGTAAAAAAAAAGAACCAAAAAACAACGCTAAACATTTTGTGCCACTACCACCAAATAAATTACAACAAAAACCAAAAATAAATGACAAAAATAAACATCATATAGAAAACAATTTAACTATAAGGCCTAATCCTATAGAATTAAAACCTAAGGAAAATAAAGAAATTATTGAAAATATTCCAAATGAAATACCGTTCCAAATAACTGGTGATGGATCCAATATTCCATTAGGATGTGAATATGTTTTATGGGTTCATTCTATACAAAATAATGATTGGTCCCTAGCTGGATATCAAAGATTGTGTACGATAAGAAATATATCTGATTTTTGGAGATTGTTTAATAATATATCCAAATTAAACTTCAAAAATAACAACTTTTTCCTCATGAAACATATGGTTAACCCAATTTGGGAAGATGAGAGTAATAGAAATGGGGGTATATGTTCATTAAGGATTGAAATGGATTATGCATTGAAGGTGTATGAGTTATTGTGTATATTTTTAATGTGTGAAAAATTGGTTGGGGATATAGATGATATAAACGGTATATCAATCACTCCTAAAAACAATTGGGCTATATTAAAAATATGGAATAGGGATAAACATAATAAATTGGATAAATTATTACACAAAGGGATTTTGGATAAGTATAAAAATGTAAGTATTCAATATAAACAAAATCAACCTGAATATTAATTTATGCGTTCTACTATGCAGTATAAATTTGTTTATTTTGTTTATAATTAATGTCTAGTTCATCAAGTTCAGAATCACAAACTGTAACAGAGATCCATGATTCCCAATCCGATTCTTCATCATCCGATGATACAAATGATAAATTAAAAAATGTTAAAATAACAAAAGAATTCCAAGAGAATGTTATAAAATATGTTAAATTAGATGATCTAATTAAACAAAAACAAGGGGAATTATCTGAATTAAAAGAACAAATAAAACCATGTGAACAATATATTATTTCTTCCCTGGATTCATTAAATGAATCATCCATTGGAATCACTAATGGGACCCTAGTTAAAAAGAAAGTAGAAAAGAAAGCCGCATTAAATCCAGATATTATTAAGGCTGGTCTGGCTAAAAAATTATCCGATGCTAATGCTATTGAAGAATTATTAAAATTAATAGAAGGAGAAAGGGCATTAACTACAAAAACAGATCTTAAGAGAACCACAATGAGAGCCCAGACTAGAGCAAGGGCCAAAAAGCCTGCAAAAAAATGATTTATTTAAGATATATTATGATATACATAATAACATAATATTAAGAATTAATATGGACTTAGATTTGAACATTAAATTTATTAACCATACAAATACTACCTCATTTATTACAGTACAAATAACCAAAAATAAGTTATTATCCCAATCTGAATTTTTTACATTGATGTATGAAAATGCTGAAAATGCTGAAAATGATGAAAATGAGAATAATGATAATAAACTAGAGATTAATTTGGTAAACACTGGTATTTGTTATGATGGCAAAATTATAACAAAATTTTTTAATATTTTAAATGGTAAACATTTGGATATAAACTATACCAAACAAACAATAATTAAAGAGAAGATAAATGAACCCAAATTACCTGATTATATATTGCTGCCAAAAAGTGAAATTAAATTAAATTTTGGTTTTGGATATGATGTAACTTTTGCAGATTTACCAGAATTGTTATTACTATGTGAATATTTTTTGGCTGAGAATTTACAAAACACAATTAAAAAATTTATTAAAAAATTTGACAAATTTATTATGGAATCACAAAATGCTGATTTTGATGAAACATACTACTTGGGTATCAATACATCTGATTTTGGAACCAATAATAAATTATTACGTGAAGATATTGAAAAATACAGGACTCAATTTATTGTACAATAATTTTTGGATAATATATGTGATTTTTTCATATTTTATAAAAAAATAATTGGGTTGATAAATTTAGTAGAATACTCACAAAAATAAATAATCAAGTTAAATCAACTAATTATGAATCACGTCTTGCACCCGTAAAATATTACTATTTTAAGCATTTAACCAACAAAACTTGCAAAATAAATATTGGAAATGATACTTTCAAGAAAGTTTCTCTGGAAACATTATTCTCAATGTTAAATCATATTCCTTCACCCCTAAAACCTACTTTCGATATTTTTAATTTGTATGATTTGTATGATATCTTAAATTATGAAAAATCTAATTTTGATGTTTTTAAATATGAAGGACATGTGGATTGTGCAAATGAATTATGTGTAAAATATAGGAATGATACATATGATGGTATGAAGGAATGTGAAGAAGATGATTGTGAGGAAGATGATTGTGAAGAAGATGATTGTGAAGAAGAGACCCATGAGGAAGAATGTGAAGATGATACATATGAAGAAGATATTCCACCTACACCAATAAAAACCCCTCAACAAGAAGAGCCAAAACTTGATTCTAATTATGGGAAAAAAAGTATTGTGACATTTGACGAATTTCTCACATTGTTCCATAAAAAAACAAACAATTTGTTCATGGATTTTAATTGGGATAGTGTGGTTTTATCTGGGGGATTTTTATTTGGTCTTTTAGATAATTTATCCACCAATTCACTCCTCCCAGGATTAGATATAGATTTGTTTGTATATGGAACAGGACCAATAAAAAAAAGAAAGTAAAGGAATTACTTGAATTCTTCTCTAATGTTACCAAATATTACTCTGTAAATGATAATGTAACCACATTAATTATCCCATCTTTGGATTATGATATACAAATTGTGTCATTTGATCATACTGGGCCATATGATATAATTAAAACATTTGATTATAATTATGTCAAGTCATATTTTGATGGGAGCAATGTTTATTGTACTTTAGATAGTTTGATAGGAATAAAATATAGAGTTGCAATATATAATGGTTATGAATATGATGATGAACAAGGAATTACACAAACAGAATTCATGAAGGACTCAAGATTGTACAAAACAATTATTAAGGGATTTAAATTAAAATATGATACTGATTTTGAATCTTCTCATGTCAAACATAGTTCAATAGATTTATGTAGGTTACACAATGATGAAAAAATACAATTGTCATTAAATAAATCTATTATTGTAAGGAAATTATGTAATATTTTGAATAATATAGAAATTATTCCGGTTATACAAACATATTACAAATCCAAACTTGTTGTATCCAATATACAAAATGTGAATAATATACCAAAGTTGAAAATATGTAATACTGGGGAATATAATTTTGGGGGCCATGATCTTGGGTCACAAGATATAAGCAAAATTTCTGGTATAAAATTGTCTGAAGCCCTTGATAATATTAAATATTATTCATTTTGGATAGATGAAGAGGAATTTAAAACCATTACATTAAATATATCTTGGTGTAATTTCAAATCGAAAACTTATGATGGTGATAATTGTTTAGTGTTAACTAAGTTCAACAGTTCTACTTGGGATGTACTAGTTAAATTACATAATAAAGTATGTGATTATTTACCTAAATTATGTTCAAAATACATAAAAATAGTTAAAACATTCCCCTTTTTCTTTTGTGATACCAACAATTCTCTTAAAAAATTGGATGATGATCCCTCTTTAAAGTTATCAGTAAAATTTAATAAAAAATCAAAAACTTATGATGAAAAGATAAAATTTATAAAATCCCTTAAGCCAAACACTAAAATAAAAATACAATGTACAGGGAGACTATGGTCTACACATAGTGGGTGTGGTATTAAATTTTATGCGCATACTATTGAAAAATACTAATAAAGAAATATATTTGTTTATAAATTTGGCTCAAATTGCCTAAAAAACTCATGCTTTGTTATAACACCATTTATGATATCACTTTCATAAATATATCTACACAATATTTTAATAAGGATTGATGGAATTACCTCATTAAACTTGGGATGATTTATGAAAATCATTACTCTCTCCTTACTATTATGAAAGCTATAAGACCCCTTTACTATTTCTTTTAATATAGGATGATATAAGCTGGAGTCCATCTCTAATAACATTTTAGTGTAATTTACATCATTTAATTTCTTGGGTGATATGTTCACTTTACAATCAAAAATACTTTTTTTATCTTTCCATTGTTTCACATTAGAATTCCATTTATAATGGATTGGCAACTTGTTTTGGACAACTGTATAAATTGCAATTGGTTCTGCAACTTCATTGTAGCCTATATCCAAATCTTGTAATTCATGCAGTTTACCTTTTAAATCACCAAGTATCCCTTCCCTCTGTTTATCATTAGAATTCACAACATATTTTAATATTTGTTGCAAAGTTAAATGGTTAATGCAGATGGTCTTTCTATTATATTTGTTGGCTAATTCAATTGACAATATATTTAATTCTTCAGTACTGCTAAGAAGGTCCGTAAACATATAAGAATAATCATATTCATATGCTTTTGGTATCAATGGCATTTTCATGGTACGGTTGATTGAATCTACACTCATTAATATGGTTATACTGGTTTTATCATCAATATCCAGTGCCCATTTAATGATTTGTCTTGCCAATTCATCATCTATATTGTCTTTTCTTGAGCTTGGAGAATCACAATAATTAAAACCAAATATAAGTTTTTTCTTGATGTCTACATTATCAATTTTAAGAACTAACTCTGCTATTTTATTATGGGATAATCTTTTAGTGTACACATGTATACTATTACATTTAATAGCTTGTTCAATTGACAAAAGATTTAATTCTTCTGTATCATTGAGAAAATTTAGTTGGGTAAAGCATAAATATTCATATGCCTTAGGAATTAACAAAGTTTTGAGTTTTAGATTACTGCTTTTGGAAAGAAAACAACTAATCAACGTTTTCTTACTGACCTTTTCAATTTGTTTGTAAATAATAATTGTGTCTTCCTGTTTGATTTCATATACACTTATAAAATCCTTCAATAGTAATCTAACAATTTTCTTTCCATAAGAGGGTATTCCTTGGTTAATTATTAAATCAATAAAGTCTTTATAACTAACATAGCTAACATTCATGTTTATTATCAAATCCCTTCTGTCATACAAACATAACAAAGTTAGCAGTTCTTTCCCACATTGCAAAGTAATATCATTAATTTCGTAAACTTTCATATTTTTTAGAATATTGTCAACAATTGTTGTATTATTAAATTTTATGATTTCTTTAAATGTATCAGCATATGCTATGTGAAAATTTCCAGTAATCCACTCTAACAAATATTCCGCTATTTTTTGTTCATGTTTGATTGCGTACAATACACACTGGTGAACCAATTTTGACATTGGGGAACCAGCTCTCTCAAGTGGTAAATAAGGATATTCCGATTCTGATATTTGGGATACGTAATAATGTACAGACTCATAAACTGTGTTTATTTTTTTTAAACATCCCAGGGAAGCATATTTACATCCAGCCAAAATCATTTTTGGTAGTAATGATTTGTTTCCTATTAAGCATTGTTCAAGGCAATTTGCACAATTATGTTCCACACTATTAATAATTTCGTTTTCATGATCATAATAAAATGTCATTTCGCATTGGAGAAGAGTAACCAAAACAACTTTTGATGTCATAATTAACTTAAGTATATCATGAATCCTTAAATATTCCGATAAAGGTTCAAACACTGCTGGATAATTAATCGGATAATACCTATCGGTTTTTCCCAGATCAATACTTGGAGGGTAAAAT
>JAYTXX010000181.1:0-22600 GCA_043742725.1 Bacteroidota bacterium
AAAATCAATATTATCATCTTTCACATTTAATTTTCCTTTGAAAATTTGTTTTGCTACATCACCTTCAATTTTAATATTTTTATAGGTGTAGTTATTAAAATTAATAGTAGAAATATTACCACTTAATTTGGCAGCAACACTTTCAAGTGTTAATCCCGAACCGTTAATAGTAATATTTGCAGTGGTTTTTCCAAGAAGTGGAGTACCAAAAAATTTCCCTAAATCAAATTGTTCTGATTTTAATTTTCCTTTGTAAAATTCTTTATTTTTTATCTCATCGTGATGAACGGAAATATCAGAAGATAATTTTCCCAAAGCAGATGAAAACTTTCCGTATGCATAAAAATCATTGTACAATCCTGTGAATGTGCCTTTAAATTTCATTGTTCCGAGTTTTGCAATATTTTCTGGCACTTGTAATTTTGCATGTTTTTCAAAAGGAGGAATAGGAATTTCCTTTAAATCACTGTAAGTAGTTGTTAAGTTTTCGGCATTCATATAAATAACTGTTTCCTCAATGTTTGGTAATCCTGTGAGTGCAATATCGCCTATAAATTGAGTAGCATTTCCAAAAGCTAAATCCATATTTTTTCCACGCAAATCACTCACTGTTCCAATCACTTTACCCGAAACAGTAAGGCTTTTGTACATACCTTTTAGAGCTGGAGCAAAATAAGCAACATCACTCATTTCAATTTGTGAGTGATCAAAATCTGCTTTCATTTTTACTTTATTTATAAAATCAAGAAAACTGCTGTAACCATTATATTCAAAGGTTAAATCAGTTGCAATAGTACTTTCAGGAGTTGCTATTTTTAGTTCGTCCAATTTCATTCCATTGGGACTTAATTTTACATAACTGCTTATGTTTTTTAGTATAAATCCACTTTTCTCTGTTGCCGACAAGTACTCAATTGTTGAATGAATCGTTTCATCTTCAAATTGAATATCTGTTAATCGTCCATTAATATTTCGGGCAACCAAATCAAAATAATTTATTCCTGAAGTCTTGGAAGTATCATTTTCATCACGAAACACAAAGCTTGAATTAATTAAATTTACTTCATCAAAACGTATATCCCAAGCTGTTGATGATGTTTTGGTAGTATCAGAAGAGTTAAACGCATCAATAATAAATTGATAATTAAAATCATTTTCCGATTTGTATTTAATCAATTTACTATTTGTATTCATCAAAATAATATCACCAATTTCAATTTTATGATTTTTAAAATCTAACCTTTCAATTCCAACTTTTAACTTTTTAGAATACAATAAAGTATCGTGATGTAAATCCTCCACATAAACATTTTCTAATACAAGTTGATTAAAAAAATCAATATCTACATTGCCAATATCAACGCGTGTTTTCAGCTTTTTAGACAAATAAATTGTTGCTTTTTTTGCAACAAAAGTTTGCACTTTTTGAATTTGCAGAAGTGCTACCAACGATAACATTAAAACGAATGCTATTGCAATGATGAGAAGTAATATTTTGACAGTTTTTTTAATACCTTTGGTTTTTGAAAATGCCTTGTGATAAAAGACAAATGCAAAGTTAATCAATATGAACAAATCAACAATCATATTAGGAATTGAATCATCGTGCGATGACACAGCAGCGGCAATTATAAAAGATGGCAAATTGCTTTCAAATGTTGTAGCAAATCAAGAGGTGCATCGCCTTTATGGTGGCGTTGTTCCAGAACTTGCATCTCGTGCTCATCAACAAAATATTGTTCAAGTAGTAGATGTTGCAATAAAAAAAGCAGGAATAAAAAAAGAAGATATTTCGGCTGTTGCTTTCACCAGAGGACCAGGATTGATGGGTTCTTTGCTCGTTGGCATTTCTTTTTCAAAAGCATTCGCATTGGGATTAAATATTCCATTGATTGAAGTAAATCATATGCAAGGACACGTGTTGGCACATTTTATAAATGATGAAGATGTAGAAAAAAAACATCCAATTTTTCCATTTTTATGCTTAACAGTTTCTGGTGGACATACACAAATTGTGTTGGTGAAAAATTATTTTGATATGCTTGTAATTGGCGAAACTATTGACGATGCAGCAGGTGAAGCATTTGATAAAGCAGCAAAAATTTTAGGATTGCCTTATCCTGGCGGACCACTAATTGATAAATATGCCACAGAAGGAAACCCACTTGCATTCACATTTTCAAAACCACAAATACCTGAACTCAATTTTAGTTTTAGTGGATTGAAAACAGGTTTTATGAATTTTATAAATAATGAAACTGCTAAAAACCCTAATTTTATTGAGGAGCAGCGAAACAACATTTGTGCATCGTTGCAACATACTATCATTGAAATATTGATAAACAAATTAAAAAAAGCAGCAACAGCAAATGATATAAAGCAAATTGCTATTGCTGGTGGCGTGTCTGCCAACAAAGGATTGCGCAATAAATTACAAGACCTAAAAAAAGAATTGAATTGGGAAATATATATTCCAAAATTTGAATACTGCACCGATAATGCTGCAATGATAGCCATTACAGGATATTATAAATTTTTAAAAAACGATTTCACAACACAAGCCGCAACTCCAATGGCAAGATATGCAATCAATACATAAATGAAATTCAAACCATTTACATATTGTATTTTATTTTTACTATTGCTCAATAGTATCGATTCTATTGCTTTTGAGCTTGGCGATACCATTCGATTAAAGCCAACAAAAAAAGCTGAAGAGAAAAAAAAAGATAAAATTATCAAACAACCATTTATTTTAAAAACCAATCCTCTGGCTATTTTGTGGGGACCTATTCCTTACACAGCCGAATATAGAATTGTTGCCGAAATAACAACAGGAAGAACACAATCTGAACAATTTGGAATTTCATACATTGACAAAAGCGTTATCTATGGCATATTAGAAAAAGTTGTAGGCGTTCCTGCCATTGAACAATACAAAGTGAAAGGGTGGAGAATACAATATGCACATAGGTTTTACCTTATCAGCCGCAAACGATATGCACCTTATGGATTTTTTGTTTCACCTGCTTTGTCCTATTCCGATGCACGCATATCCGTTAGTTTAGATAGATACTATCGTGAAAATTATTTTGATTTTCGGCACATCAATGCGGCTATTTTAATTGGCGTTCAAGTAGGAAGAACCTCACGTTTTTCAATGGAAGTTTTTGGCGGTATCGGTATCAAAAAAAACATTGTTCAATTTCACGCAAATATGGCTCAAGTTAGCGACTATGATACAAAAGATTTTGGAACGATATACAACTCACCATTAAAAATTACATTGGGAATGAATATGGGTTGGTCGTTTAAATAATAGCAATTCATTCCATTTTATCCACTTTACTAACTCGTTTTTTGTACATTTGTTTTCTAATTAAATTTTCGTAAAAATGAGTCATCTTATAGCGCCATCAATTCTTTCGGCAGATTTTGCAAACATACAACGTGATGTAGAAATGATTAACAAAAGTGAAGCAGATTGGTTTCACGTTGATGTAATGGATGGAATGTTTGTTCCAAATATTTCATTTGGTTTTCCTGTGATAAAAGCAATAAAAAAACATGCAACCAAACCTTTGGATGTGCATTTAATGATTGAAAATCCTGATAGATATTTGCAAGAATTTAAAAATGCAGGAGCCGATATTTTAACAGTTCATTTAGAAGCTTGTCCGCATTTGCACCGTACTATTCAAGCAATTAAATCATTAGGAATGAAAGCTGGTGTTGCAATAAATCCGCATACTTCGGTAAATTTATTAATTGACATTATGGAAAATATTGATTTGGTATGTGTGATGAGTGTAAATCCAGGCTTTGGCGGACAAAAATTTATTGAAAATACTTATCATAAAATTGGTGGACTTCGTGAAATTATTCGTGCTACAAAATCAAAAGCACTTATTGAAATTGATGGTGGTGTGGATATGAATAATTATAAAAAATTAATTGACACAGGTGCAAATGTACTTGTAGCAGGTAACACCGTGTTTTCATCAAACAATCCTCAACAAACAATTGCAGATTTAAAAAAAATCTAAAAACATTTTAAATAAAAATGTGTTACTAATTTAGATATGAAAAAAAAGGCAATTGTTATAGGAGCAGGTTTTGCAGGACTTTCAGCCGCAACAAATTTGGCAAAAGCAGGATTTGATGTTGTACTTCTCGAAAAAAATAAAACACTCGGAGGCAGAGCACGCAAATTAGAAATTGATGGTTTTACGTTTGATATGGGACCAAGCTGGTATTGGATGCCCGATGTGTTCGAAAATTATTTTAAAGATTTTAACACTACTGTAGCGCAACAATATGAATTAATTCGTTTAGATCCTTCGTATGCTGTGTTCTTCGGAAAAGATGATGTATTGCGTATTCCAGCAAACTTGAATGAATTTTATCAACTCTTTGAAAAACACGAAAAAGGAAGTAGCGAAAAACTCAAACAGTTTTTAGCAGATGCTGAATACAAGTACAATGTAAGTATGAGCGACTTTGTACACAAGCCAAGTTTATCTATTTTAGAATTTGTTGATTTCCGAATTTTAAATGCAGCATTGCGTATGGATTTATTCAAATCTATTAGCAAATACATTAAAAAACATTTCAAAAATCAAAAACTTGTTCAGTTACTCGAATTTCCTGTTTTATTTTTAGGAGCAAAACCAAATGAAACTCCAGCTTTGTACAGTATGATGAATTATGCTGATATTGTTTTAGGCACTTGGTATCCAATGGGTGGAATGGCAAAAATTGTGGATGCTATGGTTAATGTGGCTTTGCAACAAGGTGTAGAAATTAAATCGGGAGAAATAGTTGAAAAAATAAATATTGAAAATGGAATTGCAACAAGTGTAATTTCAAATGGAAAAAATTATACAGCCGATGTAGTGGTTGGTGCTGCAGACTATCATCATATCGAACAAAATTTATTAGAAAAACCTTATCGTAATTATGATGAAAAATATTGGAAGTCTCGTAAAATGGCTCCTTCCTGCTTAATGTATTATTTAGGAATTGATAAAAAAATTGAAGGATTGGAACATCACAATTTATTTTTTGATGCACCTTTTGATTTGCATGCAGAAGAAATTTATGATCGTCCACAATGGCCAAGTAATCCTCTGTTCTACTCTACTTGTGCTTCAAAAACAGACAAAAGTGTAGCACCCGAAGGAAAAGAAAATTTAGTACTTTTAATTCCAATAGCTGTAGATATTGAAGATACAGAAGAAATTCGTGAAAAATATTTCAACATTATGATGGATAGATTGGAACATTTAACAGGACAATCTATCAAAAAACATGTAGTTGTAAAAAAGAGTTATGCAATAAATGATTTTAAAAAAGATTACAATTCATTTGGTGGCAATGCTTACGGATTGGCGAACACATTGAAACAAACTGCTATTTTTAAACCAACATTAAAAAATAAAAAAATAAAAAACCTGTATTATGCAGGACAATTAACTGTTCCGGGTCCTGGAGTTCCACCTTCAATAATTTCTGGACAAGTTGTTGCAAAAGAAATAGTAAAAAAATTAAAAGATTAAATTCGATTGATGAAAGATTTATACAACGATGTTTGTTACAAATGCAGTAAGTTAGTTACCAACAACTATAGTACTTCTTTTTCATTAGGAGTAAGTGTTTTGCACAAAGATTTTATTCTTCCCATTCACGCAATTTATGGTTTTGTGCGCTTTGCAGATGAAATAGTAGATACATTTCATACGCACAACAAACAAGAATTATTGCAACGGTTTATAAAAGATACGCACGATGCAATCAATGATAAAATAAGCTTAAATCCAATATTACAAAGCTTTCAGGATACTGTAAACAAATACAATATTGACATAGAACTGATTGATACTTTTTTGCAAAGCATGGAAATGGATTTGAATAAAACCAATTATAATCAAGCGGGTTACGAAAAATATATTTTAGGTTCAGCAGAAGTTGTAGGTTTAATGTGTTTGAAAATATTTGTTGATGGAGATGAAAAAAGATATTTGGAATTGAAACCCGATGCGATGAAATTGGGAGCCGCATTTCAAAAAATAAATTTTTTACGCGATTTAAAAGCAGATGTTCTTACACTTGGTCGTTCTTATTTTCCACAATTTGAAGTAACTAATTTCAATGAAAAAACAAAAAAAGAAATTGAAGCTGACATACAGAAAGATTTTGATGCAGGTTTGAGAGGAATTAAAAATCTTCCACAAAAAGTCAAGCTGGGTGTGTATTTGGCATACATTTATTACATTTCACTATTCAAGAAAATTGAGCGAACAGCACCCGAAAAAGTTATCAATACTCGAATTCGAATTTCTGATCCTAAAAAATATTTCTTGTTTTTCGTTTCTTATTTGAAATACATTTTTAATCTCATTTGAAATGAAAAAAATTAATATCATTATCGTTTTTTGTTTTTTAAATAGCATTTCATTTGCGCAAAAAATGGATATTGATGCCTTGCGAAAAAGCTACCACAAAGCACATGCAGACAGTGCCAGTTGCGCAAAATTATACCAAAGTTTGTCTAAAATAAATAGCAGCGACAATATTATAAAATGCTACAAAGGTGCTGTGAATGCAAGTTTGGCAAATTTTGCAAAAAACAAACAAGAAAAATTAAAACTATTTTCCACTGGAAAAAAACTTATTGAAGAAACGATAAAAGTAGATAGCACAAATATTGAGCTTCGTTTTTTGCGTTTAACAATTCAAAGCAATTGCCCTAAAATATTGGGTTATCACACAAATATAAATTCTGACAAACACTATATAGCAACGCATTTAGAATCTACAAATAACACAGTTCTTAAAAATGATATCAAAACATTTTTATCGGAAACAGAAAAAAAATAAGTGTTGAATATGATTAATCAAAGTGACAGAAAAAAAAATTTATCAGCATGCATAATAGTTGTGTTGTATGCTATTGGCTTCTTTGGAATACTCTCTCCTTATCGTAATTTTTTTTTATTGCTCACACCAATTAATCTATTATTAAGCACAATTTTACTTTACATCAATCACAAGGAATTTAATAAATCGTTTGTTGTATTTTCAATATTTTGCTATTTAGCTGGTTTTTTTATTGAAGTAGTTGGCGTAAAAACAGGAATTATTTTTGGAGAATATAGCTATGGGGCTACATTAGGAAAAAAGCTATTTGATGTTCCTTTAATAATGGGTTGCAACTGGTTAATGTTAATTTATAGTGCTGGAGTTATTTGCGAAAAAATAAATGTTCCTTTAATTGTAAAATGTTTAATTGGTGCCACAATGCTTGTTTCGCTTGATTTACTGATTGAACCTGTTGCAATTAAATTTGATTTTTGGAATTGGCAACAACTACAAATACCCATTCAAAACTATGTTGCTTGGTTTGTTACATCTGTTATTTTATTGTTCATTTTTTATAAATTACCATTTAATAAAAACAATCAACTTGCCAAAGTGTTATATATAGTGCAGTTGATATTTTTTTCTCTGCTAAATATTTTTTAATTTTAAGAACTGAAAAATGACATTATTTTTTTACATCATATTATTTTTAGTATCATTTGTGGGAATGGAGTTTATCGCTTGGTTCACTCACAAATTTATTATGCACGGTTTTTTATGGAACTTACACAAAAGCCATCATTCAAAACGAGATGGATTATTTGAAAAAAATGATTGGTTTTCATTGATTTTTGCAATTCCAAGTTGGCTGTTCATTATGTTAGGAGTTATTTTTCAAAGTCCTGCAAGTATTGTTATTGGAAGTGGAATGACTGCTTACGGAGCAGCTTATTTTTTTGTTCACGATGTGTTTATTCATCAGCGTGTAAAAATATTTAGAAACGCTGAAAATGATTATTTAAAGGCACTTCGCAGAGCACATAAAATGCACCACAAACATATTACCAAAGAAGATGGCGAATCATTTGGTTTTTTAATTGTGGCAAAAAAATATTTTTCAAAGGATAAAAAATCAATGCTTGATTAACACAAAAAATAATGCATTTTATTTATTTGTCTTTAATTTTATTTACACTCGCCTACCCACTTTTCAAAAGTTTTGAAGATAAAATTCAGTATCACAGCAAATGGAAATTTTTATTTCCTGGAATAATTTTAAGTGGACTATTTTTTATCGTTTGGGATATATGGTTTACCAATATTGGAGTTTGGAAGTTTAATCCCGATTATGTTTTAGGATTTAACATTGCGAATTTACCATTTGAAGAATGGTTATTTTTTATTGTTGTGCCTTTTTCTTGCGTTTTTATTTACGAAGTGATGAATTATTTTGTAAAAAAAGATGTGCTCAAAAATTATTCAAAAATCATTACATTATTTTTAATTACTGGTTTATCAATAACTGCAATACTTAATATTAACAAGCTTTACACATCATTCACATTTATCTCATTAGCTTTATTTTTATTTATTCATCTTTTTATTTTTAAATCAAATTATCTTGGAAAATTTTACATTGCTTGGGCGGTTTGCCTAATTCCATTTTTGATTGTAAATGGCGTATTAACCAAAATGCCCGTTTTGATTTATAATAATGATGAAAATTTAGGTATTCGACTTTACACAATTCCATTGGAAGATATTTTTTATGGAATGTTAAACATATTGCAAGTAATTACTGTTTATGAATGGTTGAAACAAAAACATTATGAAAAAAATAATCATTAGTTCTCTCGCACTACTTTTATTGATAGTAAATATAAGTATTGCTCAAACAAATCAAAATTTAATTGATTTTAATAAATCACGAAATAAGAGAACAGACATTGGGCTAAAAGTGCTTGGTGGTTGGGCTGTTGCAAATGTTGCTACAAGTGGATATTATTATTACAACACAACAGGAAGTGATAAATATTTTCATCAAATGAATGTGTATTGGAATGGTTTCAATATAATAATCGTTGCTGCAAGTTTACTTCCGAAACAAAAAAATGAGTTGGATATGAATCAATCACTTCGTTGGCAAAGCAATATTGAATCCACCTACATAGCCAATGCAGCATTGGATTTGGTGTATTCGTCAGTTGGTTTGTATTTAACAGAGCGTGCAAAAAATGATTTGGCACAACATGATAAATTTACAGGTTGGGGAAATTCATTGATTTTGCAAGGTGGATTTTTATTTTTGTTGGATACAAGTATGTTTATTGTTCACAAACGAAACGGAAAAAAACTATACAAGATGTTGGATAAAGTAACTATTGGGGCAAGCAACTATGGGTTTAGAATTGTTGCACATATTTAAAATTTATTTACTCAAAAAAAATCTCTTCAAGTTTTGAAGAGATTTTTTTTGAATTAAACAGCTTGTTCTAATTTATTTTTATAATCTGCAATTTTTACCCAGTAAATAATCCAGCAAACCAAACCTGCAATTGCCGCAAGTATTCCTAAAAAAGGAATAATACCACAGCAATATAAAATACAATAAGCTAAACCAATAGAGTAACCAGGTCTATCTTCTTCAACTTTTATATTTCTTTTTTCAAATTCTGCTTTTAAAGAATCGGCAATTCTATTAACTATAATAAATTGCCACACCAATCCGAAAAAAGGAATCAACACTAACCATACATTACTTGGTGGCATTTTTCTATTTTCGGGACTTACTGCTTTTAAAGTTTTTTGTAATGTTAAGAGGTAAAAAATAACAGGAATTAAACCTATTGCAATTGCTATAAGGATAATTATTACTACCATTCCGCCAATTGCGGCACCTTGCATGTAATCATTCATAAGAAATAGTTTTTAAAATTATTATTAAAAAAAGACAAAAAAAATTATTTTTTTATTTCATATGTTTTAAATTTAAACCATACAAAACAATAAACAAAATTGTGATTGCCGCACTAAAGTAACTAACATTTACTCCAATCATAATAATAGGAATAATAAACATTAAAATATTTGCAGTAACATATAAAGCATAACCTGTTTTTTTTAGTTTCCACATTTGTATTGCCCCAAACAATGCTACCAAACTAATAACAAACATTATTAAATAATATGACCATCCAGCAGACATCGTTACAAAACCATCATGATATTTAGGATCGTTAGGGTCGTAATCGGGAGCCTGTTGCATCATTGCAAGAAATTTAGGTCCTACCAATGGCATTATAATACAAAGCAAAGAGCCTATTCCTGACATTATAAAAGTTAAAATACAAAGCACTTTTAAAAATTGTGGACGGACTGGTGCTGTAATTTCTGAAGTATTTGTTTCTTCCATGTTTTTTATTTTTTGGTTTATATAGCTAAATAATGAAAAATAAAGAAGTAACAAAAAATTAGTTGGCAAAACTTACTAACAGTAGGTGCAATTTTATTTCATAAATTTTAGGTTCAACGCATATAAACCAATAAATATAGCTGGGAAAAAAGCTGTTAAAAAGTTAAAGCTGATACCAAGCATAGCTGTTGGTAAATAAAACAATGCAATGTTGGCTAAAGCATAAAAATGGAAACCGTTTTTTTTCAATTTCCACATCATCAAAGCGCCAGTGAAAGACAAAACATACAAAACAAATGTTATTAAATAATAACCCCAACCAGCTTGTAAAATAGCAAATGCTTCAGCCGTTTTTAGTTCATCAAAATCAGGAGTTTGTTTTATTACATTTATAATTATATCTGAAATTGCAGGAATAAATAGCGCTCCCATTATTCCAAAACCTGTAGAAATAAAAGTTAAAATACAAAGCACCGACAAAAAAAGTGGGCGTTTTACTTCTGAATTATTTTCAGAAAAATTTTCTTGTTCCATTTTTTAATTTTTAGTGTTGCTCCACAATTCAAAATTTATTTTTTGAGTATTGGAAACAATTTGTTGTTTTTGAATTGTAACAATTTTATAATAAGCATTTGCTTTCGGCATTATCTCCAACTGTTTTGTTATTCCATTGCTGGCAATAGTTAAATCCATTTTTTGATTTTCAAAATAACCACACCATTCTGTAAAATTAGTTCCAGTATTATCTGTTTTAATTTGAATAGTATTTAAAGATAAAATTTCATCACCAATTGAAATACCTGCCAAATCAGCAACAGAATTAGGAAATACAGCTATTACTTTGCAAACTCCAGCAACATCTTGTGTTTTTATTCCTAATGCATGTTCTTGAAATTTTGCAGAAGAAATTTTTACTAATTCGCAACCAATATAATTCATCGCATCTTTCAACAAAGGTTCGTAATCGGAAATCCCATTGATGTAATTATTAAAAATATCATCGTAAGATGTATTTGCAAAATACTCCACAATGCCTTTGTAATCTACATCTGAATAACCTTTATTTTTCAATGCGAACTCATTGTATAAATAACGCATCACATCATCTAACGAAAATTTATTTTGTGAATTTTTACGAATAAATATATCTGTAATAAAAGCTAATAAACTTCCTTCATCATAAATACTTGTTTTACGATTTGGTATTCCTGGATTATAGCCATCTAACCAAGTATCGAAAGATGAATCGGCAACAGACAAATTAAATCTTCCAAAGTTATCAAAGTGTTTTTGTAAGCGTTCATTAAAGGTTTGAAAATATTGTTGTTCGCTAAAAACGCCCGAACGATACAACAAATAATCGCCATAATAAGTGGTTACGCCTTCGCATACATAACCAAGTTTTGAATAATTTTCTTTGGTATAATCATAAGGCTGCATCTCAATAGGGCGAATGGTTTTGATATTCCAAGCGTGAAATAATTCGTGACAACTCACACCTAATAAATCGTCATACAAATCGCCTTTCATTAAATTATAACCTGGTCCAAGAGCAATAACGGTAGATGTTGTATGCTCTACTCCGTGATAAATTTTTGTTGGTAAAATTTGAAATAAAAAATGATATTCTTCAAATGGTGATTTACCAAACATCATTAATTGATGCGAACAGAATTTTTCAAAATCTTCGGAAAGCTTCTCCCAATTTGGTTTGCAAATTCCTTGAAACCAAAAATGAAAATCAATATTATTACAATTTATTTTATGATGTTGTAATGAATCGCTTGCAATGAAAGGCGAATCGGCAAGCTCATGAAAATTTTTAAATCTAAAACTATTTTCTGAAATTGATTTTATTCCAATAGCAACTTTGTAATCAATTGGCAAATTTAATTGTATATCACATTCTTCATTAATTCGTTCGGGAATGTAAACACAACAATTTACAGGATTCATATACAATTGCGAAGCATCTAAAAAAGTAGAACCCGCATTTAATTCATTTGCAAAATAATTGTACTTTATATGAAGTTCTGAAATGCCTTTTGTTTCAACTTTCCAACAATCTTTTGTTGTTTTTTGAAATTTTAAAGTATTTCCTTTCTCATCAAAAGCATTCCATTGTTGAATATTTTTTGCAAAATTTCCTAATTCATATCTCCCTGGTCGCCAAGCTGGAAGCTGAACAAATGTTTCATCAGCATTTATATTTTCGGCAATAAATTCAATATCTATATAATGATTGTGTGATTTTTGGTAGGAAATAATGTATTTCATAATTCGGAAGCTGTACAAATTTTGCACGAATTTACGAATCATTAGAATAGAAAGCACAGTTTCTTAATTTACTTGAAAGAGCTAAAGACAACATAAATATTTTTGCTACATTCGCATTGCATAAATTTATAATTCATCATTCACAATTTATAATTTCTAAATATGACTTACGATTTAATAGTAGTAGGAAGCGGTCCGGGCGGATATGTGGCTGCAATTAGAGCATCACAATTAGGTTTAAAAACAGCAATCATTGAGCGCGAAAACCTTGGTGGTATTTGTTTAAACTGGGGTTGTATTCCCACAAAAGCTTTGCTAAAAAGCGCACAAGTATTTGAATATTTGAACCACGCAAAAGATTATGGAATAAATGTAAAAGGTGGTGAGGCAGATTTTACAGCAGTAGTAAAACGCAGTCGTGATGTGGCTGATGGAATGAGCAAAGGTGTTCAATTTTTGATGAAAAAAAATAAAATTGATGTTATAACTGGTGTTGGAAAAATAAAAGCAGGAAAAAAAGTAGATGTAACTGCCGATGGAAAAACAACAACATATGAAGCTAAACATATTATTATTGCTACAGGAGCTCGTTCTCGCCAATTACCAAATTTGCCTCAAGATGGTAAAAAAATAATTGGTTATCGCGAAGCATTAACTTTACCTAAAATGCCAAAATCAATGGTAGTAGTAGGTTCTGGCGCTATTGGAAGTGAGTTTGCTTATTTCTATGCAACAATGGGAACTAAAGTTACATTAGTAGAATTTCTTCCAAGTATTGTTCCTGTTGAAGATGCAGAGGTTTCAAAACAATTGGAACGTTCGTTCAAAAAAATTGGTATTGATGTAATGGTTGAATCAAGCGTTGAAAGCGTTGATACCAAAGGAGCTGAATGCAAAGTGAAAATAAAAACAAAAACAGGAGAAAAAATTGTTGATGCGGAAATTGTTTTATCAGCAGTTGGAATTCAAGCAAACATTGAAAACATTGGTTTAGAAGAAACAGGAATTGCAACTGATAAAGGAAAAATTTTAACCAATCCTTATTACCAAACAAATATTCCAGGATATTATGCAATTGGTGATTGTGTTGGTGGACAAGCATTAGCACACGTTGCAAGTGCAGAAGGAATTATTTGTGTAGAAAAAATTGCAGGGCATCATCCTGAACCATTAGATTATAATAATATTCCGGGATGTACTTATTGTCAACCCGAAATTGCATCTGTAGGAATGACTGAAGCAAAAGCTAAAGAATTAGGAAAAGAAATTAAAATTGGTAAATTTCCCTTTTCTGCAAGTGGAAAAGCAAGTGCTGCTGGAGCAAAAGATGGTTTTGTGAAATTAATTTTTGATGCGAAATATGGCGAATTATTAGGTGCTCACATGATTGGTGCAAACGTAACTGAAATGATTGCTGAAATTGTTGCTATTCGTAAACTTGAAACAACAGGACACGAATTAATTAAAACAGTTCATCCACATCCAACAATGAGCGAGGCAATTATGGAAGCTGCTGCTGCTGCTTATGGCGAAGTGATTCACATGTAATTTATTTTTTATAATCATAAACAAAAAGCGCGTTACAAAATTGTATCGCGCTTTTTTTATTGGGTAAATTTAGAAATCTTATCTTACAATTGTAACCGTTCCTATGTAATCATGTTTATCAGTATTTACATCGGTAATAAATACTTTCCAAACATATACATCTTGTTGAGCAATATCTCCTCCTCCATTAGCTTTTCCATCCCAAGCTTTATTAATATCATCTGCATGGAAAATTAAATTACCCCATCTGTCATAGATATAGATATTAAATGTTGCTATACCCGTTCCTTTTCCATAAAATGTATCATTCATACCATCATTGTTTGGACTAAATGCATTTGGAATATAGAATGTAAAATCGGGTCTAATAACAACATCAAGATAAGTTGTATCTACACATCCATATATATTACTAACTGCCAACATCGTTGTATACACACCAGAAACATCGCTTGGGTATGTATGGCTTGGATTTGCATCGTTAGGTGATACTGGTGCACTTCCATCTCCAAAATCCCAATACCAATAATTTACATCTGATGATGAACCATTCAATAATGTTACTGTTGGATTATTTACACTTGCAGGTTTTGGTGTATAATCAAAAGCTGCATTTGGTATTGAATAAGCATCAACATTTGTTGAAGACGTTAAGCTTGATGTACAGCCATTATTATCTGTAATCGTTAATGATGGAGTATAACTTCCTGCTGTGCCATAACAGTGATTTTCCGTTTGATTGCTTCCCGTTGTTCCATCTCCAAAATTCCAATTCCAACTCGCTATACTTGCTCCTGTAGCTACTGTTGAAGCATCTGTAAATGTTCCACATACTGGCGTACAACCGTTTGCTGGTTGGCTAAACGATACTGTTGGTAAGGCATTTACTGTTACTACTGTTGTTGCACTTGCCGAACACCCTGCTGCTGTTCCTGTTACACTATAGCTTGTTGTGCTTGTTGGTGCAACTGAAAGCGGATTGGAATTACTACTCGAAGACCAAGTATATCCATTTGCTCCATTTGCTGTTAGTATTGTACTTCCTCCTGCACATATTGTTGGAGAATTTACAGTTATTGTTGGTATTGGATTAACCGTTACCACACTTTGTGCTGAACTTGTACAACCATTTGTTGTACCTGTTACGGTATAGGTTGTGTTGGGTATTGGATTCATTACAATACAAGCACTTGCATCGCCTGTTGACCAAGCATAGCTTGTTGCTCCGTTTGCACAAAGGTTAGCATCATCTCCTGCACAAGTTGTTGCTGAATTTGCGGTTACTGTTGGTATTGGGTTTACCAACACACTTCCTGTTGCTGAATTTGTACAACCCAATGCTGTTCCTGTTACTGTATAAGTATTAGTTGAACTTGGAGCAACTGAAATTGTTGGTGTTGTTTCTCCAGCATTTGACCAAAAATAACTTGTTCCACCACTTGCTGTTATGGTAGCACTAGTTCCATTACAAACTGTTGCAGATGTTGCAGTAATAGTTGGTATTGGATTTACAGTTACAATTACTGTAGTAGTATTTGAACATCCTGTTAATGCTGTTCCTGTAACGGTATAAGTAGTATTAGTACTTGGTGTTACACAAAGTGGATTAGCAATACTTCCATTTGACCAAGTGTATGTGTTTGCTCCGTTTGCCGTTAAACAGGTGCTTTCGCCATTACAGATTGTTGGAGCATTTACTGTGATTGTTGGTAATGGATTGACTGTTACCACAGTAGTTGCTGTACTTGTACAACCATTTACACTTGTTCCAGTTACTGTATAAGTTGTGGTTCCTGATGGTGTTACACATATAGAATTGGTCAATTCTCCTGTACTCCACGAATACGAATTACCTCCAGATGCCGTTAAACAAGTACTTGTTCCTATACATATTGTTGGAGCATTGATTGTTATTGTTGGCAATGGATTAACTGTAATTACAGCACTTGCCGTACTTGTACATCCTACGCTACTTGTTCCTGTTACTGTATAGGTTGTTGTAGTTGTTGGTGCTATACACAGCGGATTTGAATTACTTGAATTTGACCATAAATATGTATTTGCTCCGTTTGCTGTTATACAAGCTGTTTGTCCCAAACAAATAGCTGGAGAATTCAATGTTATTGTTGGTAATGGATTAACAGTAACTACAGCAGTAGTAGAACCAGTACATCCTCCTGCATTAGTTCCTGTTACTGTGTATGTTGTTGTACTTGCTGGTGAAATACATAAAGGGTTTGATAGACTCGATGTAGACCACGAATAGGTAAACCCTCCTGATGCTGTTATACATGCTGTTTGTCCAATACAAATTGTTGGACTATTTGTAGTAATTATCAAATTAGCTGTTACACTAACAGAAGTGGTTGCCGTTCCTGTACAACCTAAACTTGTTCCTGTTACCGTATAGGAAGTACTAATAGCAGGCGTTACACAAATTGTAGTTAATGTTGATGCTGTGGACCAAACATAAGAATTTGCACCACTCGCAGTCAAACAAGCTGTTTGTCCAAGGCAAATAGCTTCTGTATTTACTGTTACTGTTGGTAATGGATTGACTGTTATTATTGCACTACCTATGCTTGTACATCCTGCTGCACTTGTTCCAGTTACTGTATAAGTTGTGGTTCCTACTGGTGTTAAACACAATGGATTTGTTCCGCTTCCTGTTGACCAACTATAAGTAGTTGCTCCAGTTGCGGTTAAGCAAGCTCCTTGACCTGCACATACTGTTGCTGAATTTATTGTAATTGTTGGTAATGGATTGACTGTTATTACTGCACTACCTGTGCTTGTACATCCTGCGGCACTTGTGCCTGTTACTGTATAAGTTGTTGTTCCTGCTGGTGTTAAACACAATGGATTTGTTCCACTTCCTGTTGACCAACTATAGGTGTTTGCCCCTGTTGCAGTTAAACAAGCTCCTTGACCTGCACATACTGTGGCTGAATTTATCGTTATTGTTGGTAATGGATTAACGGTTATTACCGCACTTGCTGTGCTTGTACAACCTGCTGTGCTTGTGCCTGTTACTGTATAAGTTGTTGTTCCTGCTGGTGTTAAACACAATGGATTTGTTCCACTTCCTGTTGACCAACTATAAGTAGTTGCTCCATTCGCTGTTAAACAAGCTCCTTGACCTGCACATACGGTGGCTGAATTTATCGTTATTGTTGGTAATGGATTTACGGTTATTACCGCACTTCCCGTACTTGTACAACCTGCTGCACTTGTCCCTGTTACTGTATAAGTTGTTGTTCCTGCTGGTGTTAAACACAATGGATTTGAGCCACTTCCTGTTGACCAACTATAAGTAGTTGCGCCAGTTGCGGTTAAACAAGCTCCTTGTCCCACACATACCGTTGCTGAATTTATTGTTATTGTTGGTAATGGATTGACAGTTATTACAGCACTTCCCGTACTTGTACAACCTGCTGCACTTGTCCCCGTTACTGTATATGTTGTTGTTCCTGCTGGTGTTAAACACAATGGATTTATTCCACTTCCTGTTGACCAACTATAGGTGTTTGCGCCAGTTGCAGTTAAACAAGCTCCTTGACCTGCACATACTGTGGCTGAATTTATTGTTATTGTTGGTAATGGATTGACAGTTATTACCGCACTTCCCGTACTTGTACAACCTGCTGCACTTGTCCCCGTTACTGTATAAGTTGTTGTTCCTGCTGGTGTTAAACACAATGGATTTACTCCACTTCCTGTTGACCAACTATAAGTAGTTGCTCCAGTTGCGGTTAAGCAAGCTCCTTGACCTGCACATACTGTTGCTGAATTTATCGTTATTGTTGGTAATGGATTGACTGTTACAGAAGTTGTTGCACTTCCTGTACAACCTCCTGTTGTTCCTGTTACTGTATAACTTGTGGTTATAGTTGGTGTTACACATAACGGATTTGTTGTCGAGGAATTCGACCATAAATAAGTTGTACCTCCGCTTGCAGTTAAACAAGCACTTTGCCCATTACAAATACTTAATGGCACTACATTAATAGTCATTGAAGCAGCTATTGTTACAATAGACCTCGCTGTACCTGTACAACCTAAAGTTGTACCCGTTACTGTATAGCTTGTTGTCGCTACTGGTGTAACGCATATTACAGTTGAAGTTCCAGCAGTTGACCAAACATAAGTTGTTCCACCACTTGCCGTTAAACAAGCCGATTGTCCGGGACAAATGGATGGAGAATTAACAGTTATTGTTGGTAGCGGATTAACAACTACAACAGCACTTGCCGTGCTTGTACAACCTGCTGCACTTGTGCCTGTTACTGTATATGTTGTTGTTCCAGCTGGTGTTATACACAATGGATTTGTTCCACTTCCTGTTGACCAACTATAGGTGTTTGCGCCAGTTGCGGTTAAACAAGCTCCTTGACCTGCACATACTGTAGCTGAATTTATTGTTATTGTTGGTAATGGATTGACCGTTACAGAAGCCGTTATTGTTCCTGTACAACCTCCCGTTGTTCCTGTTACTGTATATGTAGTTGTTGCTCCTGGTGTTACACAAATAGTTGTAGTTGTTGAACCATTAGACCAATTATATGTTGTAGCTCCAGAGGCTGTTAAACAAGCTGTTTGCCCAGCACATATTGTTGCTGAATTTACTGCCAAGCTCATTGGAGCAGCAACAGTTACCTTTGCAGTTGCAGATGCAGTACAGCCAGAAGTTGTTCCTGTTACTGTATATGTAGTTGTTGCTACTGGTGTTACACAAACTGTTGAACCTGTAGAGGAATTACTCCATTGATAAGTTGTTGCTCCAGATGCTGTTAAACAAGCAGTTTGTCCAGCACATATAGTTGCTGAATTTACCGTAACAGTAGCTGAAGAATTTACAACCACAGTAACATTTGCTGTTCCCACACAACCGGCTGAATTTGTTATAGAAAGAACATAGGTAGTAGTTGTTGTTGGAGTTGCTGTTACCGTTACAGTACCTGTAGTATTTATTCCAGAGGTTGGTGCTGATAAAGTGCCAGTAGGAGACCAAGCATAATTAACCGAAGTAGTATTATTCATTATAACAGTCAAATTCAAAATGTCTCCCGAATTTTTGCCATTTTTGGTATCGGAAAGACCTAATGAGAAGGTTGTGTTTGAGTTGCCAGTAAGTGCATTAACAAAACTAGCAGGGAAACAAAATGTAACCGTTTGTCCATTTGTTGCAGCATGAATAGCAGTTAAAAGATTTGCTAAATCTGTATTCGTTGCACTTGAATATGTAGTTCCATTAACAGTAAATGTGAGAACGGTTAAATCAGCGTAATTAGAATGTTTGATTGTAAAACAAATTGATGTTATTTGACCTGCGATTAAAGTAGTTGGACTAACACCAGATGAAGTTACAGTAGAAACTCCAGGTGTACCATTGCCATTTGGAATATCAATAATATTATTGTTTGCAAAAGTAACTGAAGATGTTGTTGGTGTTGGTAAAAAAGTACCAGATAAAACTACACTTCCACTACAAATAGGACCAGCAGGTGCAACGGTTACAACTGGTCCAGGATTTACTGTAATTGTATATGATGATGGTGTTCCTTGGCAACCAGAAATAGAAGGTGTTACAGTAATAACAGCTGTTGTTGCAGTTGTTGTTGAATTTAAAGCAGTAAAACTCGAAATATTTCCAGTTCCACTTGCGGCTAAACCAATTGTTGTATTTGTATTTGACCAAGTATATGTTGCTCCAACAGGACTACTAGTAAAATTAGTAGTGGCAACGGTTCCGTTTGCACACACCGAAAAGTTTGCAGGAACCGTTACTGTGGCACCAGGTCCTTGAGTTACGGTAATAGATGCCCCTGTAACACAATTAAGATTATCAGTAATAGTCACAAAATATGTTCCAGCAGCGAGCCCTGACAATGTATTTGAGGTTGAAGGACTATTCATTAAAGTCTGTATCACATTTCCATTTGCATCTTTCCAGACATAATCCCAAGGTGTAACAGTTCCTGTTACGGTAGCAGTAGCTGTTCCATTTGTACTTCCAAGACAACTTACTGGCGTCATAGTCATTGTGGGAGGAGCACAACAAACAAGAATGGCAGGTGCAACTGTAGGTGGATCGCCCTGACAAGCAACACTTGTCCAACTTCCAGACTCCCCATCACCAGAAGTATTTACAGTAACATTTAAGCTTGCGCCAGAGGTACAAACTGTACTGGTGGTTAGTGTCCAACAAAATGTGGGGTCGCAATCTTGAGCATTATAATCACCATAATTATTACCTGGATTACCTGAAGAAGTAGTATAATCATAATAAAATCCAGCGGGCCAAGCGTTTAAGTTAGCGGAACTTGTTGTACCAGCGGGATACCATTTCCAAAAACCAGAACCAGAACAAGAAGCAGGAACAGTTGTAGTTAAAGTTGCAGGAGTTGTTGACCAACCTGGACCCCAAGCAACTTGAACACCATGCAACCAATTGGAACTAACTTGATTATAATCCGTTATTTTAAAACAAAACTTTACCGTTTGACCTAATCCATAAGTTCCATTTACTGGAGGTGGTGTGGCTGTTAGACTTGCCAACTGCAAACAATCAGAGCAATTGTTATTGTTGTTTATTGTAATATTAAAATTTCCTGTACTTGCAGCTGTGTTTCCACTCACTTGAAGATAATAAGTTGTGCCAGGCGCAGTTGGTTCAAAGGTTGTTGTAAGCGAACCACTGCTTGCACCAACAGCGCAACCAAAACCAACAAGATTATTACAATTACCTGTCCACAAAGCAATATTAGGAGTAGCTAAAGTCCCTGTCATATTTATCGTTACAGAATTTCCTGTTGCAACAAATGAATACCAAACATCTAAAGCTGGAGCCGCCTGGTTTCCACCTGTTTGACAACCAACCAAATATGTATATGGGGTTGGACCAGTGGCACCAACATTGGTTCCACTCAAAGTAACTGGAGCACCAATACCTGGGTTACCAGAAGGAGGACCGCCACATCCATTAGGTGTTGGTAATGTTCCAAAACTTATAGCTCCAGAACAGTTGTTGTTTGCTGGTTGGGCAAAAGAACAAAAAGAAGCAAACAAAAATGCAACAAGTAATAGTTTTTTCATTTCTTAAATATTTATTAATCTGTATTATTTAATAACCTTTTCGTAACTGGCTACAAGCATTCCCTCTTGAGTAATGGTGAAAATAGGTAGCACAAATTTTGGAATAAAATCCATTTGATAATTATTCAAATCTATATTTTCTCCTTTTTCCTTCAATGTTTTAGCAGAAAGCATAACACATTCAAATCCATCAGAAAACTTAAGAACAACATCCTTTTCGCGAAGACGAAAATTTTCCATTTCGGAACGATAAATAGCTTCTTTATAAAAAGTTTCCTTTTCTGGATGATGGTTATTTTTAATAACTATACTGTTTTTTATTGTTGTAACTTGAGCCAAAAGTGCCATTTTACAGGACAAAACGAGTAGAAATGTAAAAGCGAAGCGATTAAATAATTTCATGTTATTTGTTTTTTTGATGTTTACAATGTACAATAGTAAGAAAAAAAATCATTTTTCAAAATTTTTTATGCTATAAAAATTACACTTTTGTGATTATTTTTTATATACTTCACAGTTAGTAACAAGATGCTTTTATTAAACAATAAGTTGCATTGCTTTTGTATGATTAATATCATACTCATTTTCAATTCATTGTGTGCTTATTTTTAGCAAAAAAAATATGCTACATTTATTTTCAATAAATTCGCTGTTCGTTTATGAAAAATAGAAAAAAGATTGAAAGAAAAACAGTGCAAAAATTGACTAACAAAACTGAAATTAATGTACGCTTTAGCGAAGTAGATGCACTTGGAATTGTATGGCATGGACATTATCTCAAATTTTTTGAAGACGGTAGAGAAGCCTTTGGAAAGCAATATGAATTGGGCTATTTGGATGTTTACAACTATAAATTTGCTACACCACTTATCAATATAAATGTTGATTTTAAGAAAACGGTGAAGTATGGAGATAGCGTAATTATTGAAACTACGTTTATTAATTCTCCTGCGGCAAAAATTATTTTCAACTATAAAATTTATCGTACTTCCGATAATGAATTGGTTGCAACTGGAGAATCGACACAAGTTTTTATGAGTTTAGAACATGAACTCTATATAACAATGCCTCCATTTTTTGAAGAGTGGAAAAAACAAAATGGATTATTGTAAAAATCAATTATGAATATTTTTGTAGCTGCCGATAATATTATTTCTCCACTTGGTTTTTCGAGTTCCGAAAATTTTGAGAATTTAAAACAAATGAAAACGGGTGTGAAGTTGATGGAGAAAAATGAATTCTCTAAAGAACCTGTTCATATTGCCCTTATTGATTCTCAACGACTCGATACTGAATTTAAAAAACTAAACGCAAAACAAAATTATACACGATTAGAACAACTCATTATTCTTTCCATTAATGATGCAATCAAACAAAATTCAAACATTGATATTACAAATTCCCGAA
>JAYTXX010000182.1:0-6726 GCA_043742725.1 Bacteroidota bacterium
AAAGATATTTATATGATTACATTTCTTGGTCCTGAAAAACCAATGATATTAAATAATGAAGACAACCTGCTTGCGAGTGTGGCTGCGCCAGTCAAAGAAACTGTGATTGCCCCGGTTGTGCAAATTAAAGAAGCGCAATTGACTATTTTAAAAGGAATTATTACTGATGAAGCTACCAAGAAACCCTTGGAAGCTACTATTGATATTATTGATAATGCAAAAAATTTAACCATTGCAAGTTTCACATCAAATAGTTCTTCAGGAAAATATTTGGTTTCATTACCTGCAGGAAAAAATTATGGCATTGCTGTAAAAAAAGACGGATATTTATTTCATTCCGAAAACTTTGATATACCTGCTGTGGCAGCATTTCAGGAAGTAACAAAAGATGTTGCTTTGAAAAATATTGTAGTGGGAAGTAAAATAATTTTGAAAAATATTTTCTTTGATTTTGATAAATCTACTTTGCGTTCAGAATCAACAGCAGAATTGGAAAGATTGACCAAATTATTAAATGATGTTCCAACTTTAAAAATTGAAATTTCGGGACACACTGATTCTAAAGGCGATAACGATTATAATAAAAAACTTTCGGACAACAGAGCAAAAACAGTGGTTGATTATCTTGTAAACAAAGGCATTTCAAAAGATCGATTAACATCAAAAGGCTATGGCGAAGAACAACCAATTGATACAAATGATACTGACGAAGGACGACAAATGAATAGAAGAACAGAATTTAAAGTGTTGAGTAAATAACAAAAATAAATTACTAAAGTCCCTCTCCCAAAGCGAGGGACTTTTTTTATGCAACAAAATTTAATACTTATAAAAACAGCCGATGGTTCACACTCCTTATTTTTAAAGGAACTGAACGAACATTATCATTCAGTTCATGGAGCAATTCAGGAATCGAAACATGTATATATTGATGCGGGATTGAATTTTTTTAAAAAACATCAACAATCAATTTCAAGTATAAATATTTTAGAAATAGGAATGGGAACAGGATTAAATGTGCTACTCACATTTCTTGAAAACACACATCACCGTTATAAAATAAACTACCTAACTATTGAACCTTTTCCGTTGGATAAATCTTTTTTCGGTGAATTAAATTATATAGAACAACTAAATGCTGATGAACATAAAAATGTTTTTCAATTAATTCACGAAAGCGAATGGGAGAAAGAAATTCAATTAAATGAAAATTTTAAATTCAAAAAAATAAATAATCAACTTCAAAACATACTATTCGAAAAAGAGCAATTTGATGTTGTTTATTTTGATGCCTTTGCTCCCGAAAAGCAAGCAGAAATGTGGACAACAACAATTTTTCAAAAATTAGTTGATGCAACAAACATCAATGGTGTGTTGGTAACATATTGTGCAAAAGGAGAAGTGAAGCGAACATTAAAGAAAGTTGGTTTTGAAATAGAAGCTATAAAAGGTCCGCCAGGGAAAAGAGAAATGATAAGAGCTAAAAAAATTAAAAATTGATTGAACTATATAAAAAAACTCCGAAAATATTTTCGGAGTTTTTTATATTGAAATTTTTTATAAAATTTATTTATCTAAATCTTCAAAATTCACATCTGTAAAAGAAGAACTTTCACTTGATGGTGAAGATGATGCTTCAGATGAAGGTTCTACTGCTGGAGAAATAGACTTAATGTGTGCTACTGATTCATTCAATCCTTCTATGAATTTTTCAAAATCTTCTTTGTACAAAAACAATTTATGTTTTTCATACGTAAACTTTCCATCGTCAGTAAAGCGTTTTTTACTTTCAGTAATGGTAAGGTAATAATCATTTCCTCTTGTACTTTTCACATCAAAGAAATATGTTCTTTTCCCTGCTCTTACTGCTTTTGAGAAAATTTCTTCTCTGTCTGTTCCATTTTTTTCAAATCCTTCTTCCATAATTTTTTAAATAGTATTGTTTAGTTTTTGTAATACTTACGGACAAATGTTTTGAAAATAAATTGCTAAAACAAGCCTTGTTAATAACTTTTTATTAATTGCTATGGCTTCAACGGCTTGTATCATTGGTAAATTAAAAAAAAATTAACATTTCCCGTTCATCGGTTTATAATTACCATTAGTAAAATCTATTCGATTTGTGTTATTATCAAATGTATATTTGGCTTGAATAAAACAAGTATGAAATTTTTTTTAATCACAATAAATATATTCTTTATTTCAGTCATTGGTTTTGCTCAAGATAGAAAAAATCTTACAGCACAACGGGTTGCTGAAGCTCCCAAAATTGATGGAGTGTTGGATGATGATGTTTGGAAAAATATTCCTATTGCTACTGATTTTATTCAACGAGAACCCAAACCTGGAATACCAGCAAAACAAAAAACAGAAGTAAAAATTATTTACGATGATATTGCTATTTATATTGCAGCTCAATTGTATGATGACAAACCGGATAGCATTTTGCGTGAATTGAGCCAACGAGATAATGAAGCAAATGCTGATTTGTTTGCCATTTTTTTCGATACCTATAATGATGATATAAATGCGTATGGTTTTGCAACAACTTCGGCTGGTGTTCAAATTGATGGACGTTATTCTTCGGATGGGCAAGACTTAAATTGGAATGCAGTGTGGAATAGTGCCATTTCAATTAATGAAAAAGGTTGGTGTGTAGAATTTAAAATTCCATATTCAGCACTTCGTTTTCCGAATAAAACAGAACAAATTTTTGGATTTAATGTTGTTCGTAAAATCAGAAAAACACGAGAACAATCGTGGTGGAATGAACAAAAACCAGAGATAGATGGATTGGTAAATCAATTTGGCGATTTGCTTGGAATAGCCAATATTAAAGCACCTTTGCGTTTATCCATCACACCATATATTTCCACTTATTTTCAAAACGAACCCAACGAAACGGGTGGAACTATTAATTCATATTCTATCAATGGAGGAATGGATGTGAAGTATGGAATTAACGAAAGTTTTACTTTGGATATGACCTTGATTCCCGATTTTGGTCAAGTGCAAAGCGATAGAAAAGTATTAAACTTATCGCCATTTGAAGTGAAGTATGATGAAAATCGCCAATTTTTTACCGAAGGAACAGAACTATTCAATAGAGCTGGATTGTTTTATTCGCGCAGAATTGGAGGTTATCCAGTGAATTACGATTTACCTTATGATGAATTAAAAAATAATGAATACATAAAAGATAATCCAACAAGCACACAACTTTACAATGCAACAAAACTTTCGGGACGAACAAAAAAAAATTTAGGAATTGGTGTGTTCAATGCAACATCTGCAAATACCTATGCTACTATTTCCGATTCGTTGGGCAACGAAAGAAAAGTATTAACTCAACCTTTGGCAAATTACAATGTGATTGTGTTTGACCAAGCATTGAAAAATAATTCTTACATCAGTTTAATAAATACCAATGTAACACGCGAAGGAAAAACATCTTACAATGCAAATGTTACAGGCACCGAATTTAAGTTTGCGAACAAAAGTATTAAGTATGGAGTTTTTGGAAAAGCCGCATTGAGTCAGCTTTATTATCACGATACTACCAAAACAAATTTAGGTTACATGTATTCCATTGGAATGGGAAAAATAAGCGGACAACTTACATACAATGTGCAAGCCGATGTGAAAAGCAACAAATACAATCCGAATGATTTAGGAATTTTATTCATCAACAATACTATTGAAACATCAGTAAATGTTGGTTATTCTATTTTTCAACCTTTTTGGAAACTCAATGAATTTAATGTTTCGGGAAGTGTGAACTATTCCAGATTGTACGAACCAAGTTTGTTTTCTAACTTCAATATTTCGGGCGAAATCTTTTGTTTGTTTACCAAAAAATTTTTAGCAAATGGTGGTGGATTTGATCTTTATCCTGTTGCTACTTATGATCATTGGGAAGCAAGAACAGTTAATCGTTATTATGTGTTACCTAAGAACTATGCAGGTTATTATTTTATTTCTACCGATTATCGAAAACGCTTTGCATTGGATGTGTTTGTGCGTTACCAATATTTTGATGAAAACAATAGATACAATTACAACCTTGCTATTTCGCCACGATACAGAGTAAACAATAAATTATCATTCAATTATAATTTCAATAGAGATGTTGCCAACGATGATATTGGATTTGTCAATCACGATTACAATACGGATATTATTTCTTTTGGAAGAAGAAATGTAATTACCATTACCAATGAGTTGAATGCAAATTATATTTTCACCAATAAAATGTCTTTAACACTTCGCGGAAGACATTACTGGTCAACCGCAGAATACAAACAATATTATACCTTGAGCGATAAAGGACTTTTGTTTGACGATGCACAATATGCAGGAAACTCCAATGTGAATTTTAATGCATTTAATATTGATATGGTTTATCGTTGGCAATTTTCGCCAGGAAGCGAAATGAGTATTGTTTGGAAAAATGCTATTTACACAAGAGGCAATGAAATTGTGAAACATTATAGCGATGATTTTAGTCAAACAATAAATGCACCGCAAACAAATAGCTTTTCTATAAAAGTGCTTTATTACTTGGATTATGCAATGATTAAGCGAAAACGAAAAAATTAAAAATGCTATTCCAGAAAAAAATTGTTTGGTACAAATTGTTTGAAAGCATTACTGCTGCTAATCAAATGCTACCCATTGGAAAAGTAACTACAATGCAAATTGCCAACAAAAAATTGTGCATTGCACACACTACTGAAAATTTTTTTGCAATAAATGACAAATGCCCACACAATGGTGCATCGCTCGGAAATGGTTATTGTACCAGCGAAGGAAGTGTTGTATGCCCTGTTCATCGTTATCATTTCGATTTAAAAACAGGAAGAGCAAAAAGTGGTTTGGGCGATTTTGTAGAAACCTATCCAGTAGAAACAAGAGCCGATGGTGTGTTTGTAGGAATACATAAAACTGTTTTTGATTTGTTTTGATTTTTTTTACCGCAGAGAAGGCAACGGAAATATTTCTCGCAGAGGCGCAGAGAACGCAGAGAAAAAAATTATGAATAATGAATTATGAGTGCGTTCGTCAGTTCGAGTGTTTTTCTTTTTCAGAAAAATGTATCGAGAACTTATTTTCACCACAGAGAAACAGAGAACACAGAGGAAAAATTGATTTTGCAACAAACTATTTTATACTTATATGGAATAAAAAACCAACTAATTTATTCCGAACTTCATACCATTTATTGCGAAGCGTGAAGTGCTAGGTAAGATGCTAACGTTTTGCAAAAGTGAAACGAGGAACACCTTAAGTTAAACTAAACAAATTTTGCGGCATAACGGTTTTTAGCTAAGCGAGGTGCGGAAATTAAAAGCACAAAATTGTCTTAACCGAAAAACTTTATTAAATGTACTGAACTAAATTGCAAATGCAAAATATATATGCGCGTAGCGCACCTTTAAAAAAATGCATTTGCAGCTTGCAGAAACTCAGCATCTTGCTTAGGTAATGTTACTGGCAGTGCAATTTTCTGTCGAGTAATAATTACAAAATGGTCGGAAAACACAGGTCGGAAAAAGTAAATCAAAACTTTATTTTACTCTTTTCCCATTAATATATTTTTCTGAATAATTGAGAGTTCCGTCTTCGTAGTAAAATGTAGCATTGGTAATTATACCATCCTCAAACATTTGTTCGGTCTTTTTAATACCAGAAGGATAATACAAAATAAGCGCTCCCTCGGCTTTATCATCTTTTACGAATACTTTAGATTTCATATTCCCGTTTTCATAGTACTGGGTTTCTTCACCATTTTCTTTCCCATTTTCATAAAACATTATATATTGAATTTTCCCACTTTCGTAATAACCTATCTCTTTCCCATTTTTTTCTCCATATTTGAGATCCGTTTCATACTTCTTTGCTCCACTTTTGTAATAGCCAATAACTTTTCCACTGAGAATACCACTTTCAATTGGACGATAAATTATTTCTCCACTAAAAAAAAATTTCTCGCGAGCGACACCAGTAAATGGAACAGTTGTTCCTTTTTTATAAAAGATACAATTCTTCCTGGCAGTAAGTTTCCGTTTATTTATAGTGTCTTGTGAAAAAGATGCAGAAATAAAAAGCAAAAGAAATGTTGCTAAGGTCAAGCTAGATTTATTATACATTCTGTTTTGTTTAATTGTACTATTTTTTTTCAAGCGAAGTAAAGTCACTCGTTACTGTCTACGCAGGATGAAAAGTCACCCGTTAAATATTTTTTAAAAGTCAACGAGAGACTGTCTGCCGAAAAATTTATGAAAGAACGATGAACTAAAAAGTTAGCAAACAGTTGTCGAAAAGTGATGAACGACAGTCTACCGATGACTTTATTTTTTTTCAGCGTAACGTTCGTCTTGCATTGCCAGTAACATTCCGCTAAACGAAACTAGTTGCGTTTATTTCACCCTTATGTGTTTTGTTTAGTGCTTGAAATTCAAGCAATAAGCAATAAAAGTGATAAATTGAAACTTTCGCCTTTGCGTTTTTCATTATTCGGATTAATTGTAAATTATTGTATGTTTTTTTCCATTTATATTAGTTGTAAATGTATCAAATTATTATAAATACAAACCAGCTTTTTATATTTTGCAAATTTTTCGCATTACAAAAATTGCTATACAATCAACACATCAACTTCACTGGTTCTCGATACATTTTTCTGAAAAAGAAAAACACTCGAACTGACGAACGCACCATAATTCA